>JBILPN010000225.1:0-6102 GCA_044373865.1 Luteolibacter sp.
CCGGCCACTAGCTAGTCACAAAATCGCCTGCCTGCAAAGCCGTGTCTGACGGGCGCACTAGTCATTTCGGACTAGTCGCCGGACGAGGAAAACGGGAATGCCCGCAGACCAGCGCCCCAAGCGGACGGTCGTCGGCATTTCCCGGGGTGTCGGTGAAATGAACCGCCTGACCCAGCCCATCCGGAACAAGATTCTTGATGAAATGCAACTGAATGCTCTGGGTGGAGTTTCTTCCTATTGATCCGATCCATGTAACCCCATTCTCCAAGCGTTGCCGCTGACACAAACCCATGAAAATCATCTCCGCCTCCGTTCTCTTCCTCGCTCTGACGCCGCTTCTCCAAAGCCAGACGATCCTGAATTTCGGCAGCGGGAAGATCTTCGGCTCGGTCACGGGATTGAATTCGACAGATCCCAACGTCTCCGGTCTCGGCGCGGGGATCAGCTTTGACCTCACCATCACGGCCACCAGCGCCTCCTCTCCATCATTGACGGTGACCAATAATCCGGACGGCATCGGCGTCTCAGGTGGCAGCAGTCTCGAGATCGACAACCGAAACAACATCGACCCCAATGATGATGAATCGATGGTCTTCACGCTCAGTAACGTGACGGGCCTCGCCCCCGGCCAGGCGCTGCGGATTTCCGGGATCGGCACCCGCTCGGTCAGCACAGTGGAAAGACGTTACACCATCTCGGATGGCACCACGCCCGTCAGCAGCGGTTCATTCAACACCTCGCCCTTTGCGATTTCCGCGCCCGATCTAACCAGCGCCAGGATCGCAGCGGTGGGACCAACCACCGCCCCTGCCTTGAATTCGCGTTTCATTGTCAACCAATTGCTTCTCACCATCACCGGTGGCGGAGGCACTCCCAATCCCGCCGCCCGGGTGACAGATACTGGTCTCAATGGCGGTGGCCACCCTTTCTTCACCTTCGACAGCGTTGCGGGCGAAAGCTACGAAATCCAATGCTCCACCAATCTTGTTTCATGGACACCCATGGCCACACTCTCAGGCACCGGCAACTCCATCACCTACACGGACGAGTTCACTCAAGCCCCAAGCGCGCCGAAGAAATTTCACCGCGCTCTCACCGTGCAAACGCCGAACGGAAATCTCACCAACACAACCCTCAGCATCAATCAAACCTGGGCACAGCAGCCAAGCGGCCTCGCACGAACCGCGCTTGTGCAGGTCCCCTCGGGCGCAGGCCCGCATCCGGTCGTCATCCTATTGCATGGCAACGGCGGCACGGGCACTGGCACCATCGGCGCGCTGAATCCCTATCTCAACAATGCCATCCGCGTGGCTCCGAACGGATACCTGACAAGTTGGAACGTCGATGCCGAGACCTCCAAAGCACCCGACGTCGCCTTCATCCGCGACCTCATCTCTCTCCTCAAAATCTACGACAATGTCGATGCAGGCAGAATCTCCATCTTTGGCAACTCCAACGGCGCAGGCCTGACCAATCGACTCATTGTCGAACTCGATGGCGCCGCCTTTCAGAATGCCGGCACCCAGGTTTCCCAAATGATCACGAAGATGAATAACACCGACTCATTCTGGTACAATGCGGCAGATACGAATGACTACAACCAGACGATCGTGCCCGCCAAACGCCGCCGCATCATCAACATCAACGGTACGGCGGACCCGACAGTTCCTTACAATGGCGGAACCAACATGATCGGCACCTTCATGCACTCGCAAGAGAGCATCTATCGCTTCGCCCAGGCGATGGGGGAAACCGGCCCGCAACTGGCCGATGCCGCCGGCATTCCCGGCAATGGCACAAACGGCTACTCAGCGCCCTTCGTGAAATACACCTACCGCAACGGCCAGGTCGTCCACTACAAACTCATCGGCGGCGATCATGGCCTGCGTGTCAGCGGAAGCACCGTTTATGCCGACGAAGCCAAGGAAATCGTCGCCGCGTTCCTGTTGCAGTAGCTGGATCGCTCAGGACTACGCGAGTTATCCAAGCTCCAGACTGAAGCGAAGACTCTCTAGTCATTTCGGACTATAGCCTGGACTAGGCAACTGGGGTAACTACCCTAAGTGCTCGTTTTCAAACAACTTTTGGTCCTTTTCCTTGTCCTGATTCCTGGCGTGGCCTGCGGACAGTTGCTGCAAGTCAACGGCACCCGGATCATTAACAGCTCTAACAATCATGAAGTCATCCTCAATGCGGTGAATTTCGGCAATTGGATGGTCATGGAGGGCTACCTGATGAACTCCACCGCCCAAGCCCCAGCCCAGCACGATTGGAAACAAAAGCTGACCACCCTGATTGGCCCTGCCAACACGAAGACCTTCTACGACGCGTGGCTGGCAAACCACGTCACTCAGGCTGATGTCAGCCAAGTCAGGAACTGGGGTTTCAACGCCGTCCGACTGCCTCTACATTTCGAATACTTCGTCACCCGCGACACGCCCGACGAATGGAACGAGCAGGGATTTGTCCTGTTGGACAATGTGATCTCATGGTGTGCGGCGGCTGGCATCTATGCCATCATCGATCTGCATGCCGCCCCCGGAGGTCAGAGCAACAATGACATCAGCGATTACGATGACACCCGTCCCTCGCTTTGGGACAGCGCGGCGAACCAGGACAAGACCGTGCGCCTCTGGCAACGGATTTCCGAACGTTACAAGAACCAGCCGTGGGTCGCCGGTTATGATTTGATCAACGAGCCCGCCTGGGACCTTCCCGGCGGCACGCTCTTACGCACGCTTTACGGACGCATCACCGATGCCATCCGCGCAAACGGCGACAACCACATCCTCTTCATTGAGGGAAACTGGTATAGCAACGACTACACTGGCCTCACACCCGCGTGGGATCCGCAAATGGTCTATGTGTTTCACAAATACTGGTCCTCCACCGAATCCCCGAAGGAAATCCAGTGGGTGCTCGATCTGCGGACCACCCAGAACCGTCCGATCTGGTGCGGCGAGCATGGCGAAAACAGCAACGACCATTTCACCAAGATGGTCGAACTGCTTCGCACTCAGGGCATCGGCATGTCGTGGTGGCCGATGAAAAAATTCAAGAGCATCAACGGCCTCGTGGACGCCACCTTCCCCGCCGGATATCAGGATCTCCTTGACTATCTCGGAGGCATAAAGCCGGATTTAAGCCCCGCGGTTGCGTTCACCACTTTGATGGAACTTGCCGACAGCGTGCGTTTGGAAAACTGCCGTGTCCAAACCGAAGTAATCCGTTCGATTCAAAACCAACCCGGCAACAGGGATACCGCACCCTTCGCGCAGCATCAAATCCCGGGACGCATCCACGCGCCGGACTACGACCAAGGGATGAATGGCCATGCCTATTCGGATATTGCTTGGGAAAACTATAACCTGACCACTTCCAACTACACTGCGGGCAACGAGGGGTGGTCCTACCGCAACAACGGAGTGGATGTCCAAACCTGCTCTGACGCCTTGTCAAACGGCTACAACGTCGGTTGGTTCGTGGCCCCTGAGTGGATGCGTTACACCGTGACGGTCGCCACGCCCGGCACCTACCGCATCGAACTGCGCGTCGCCAAGGGCGGCGGCGATGACGGCAAGGTGGAAATCCAGGACGGTGACGGTCTGCGGGTCCTCGCCAGCGCAACGATTCTCGACACCGGCGGCGACTCATCCTATCAGACTGTTGTTTGCAGCGGCGGCTTCGCCACTGCGGGCAAGCAGGCGATCCGCATCGCGAACGTGGCCGGTTCTTACAACATCGCATCCGTGAATTTCATTTGGGAAAACGCCACCGTGCCGCCGACCACCCCGGTGAAGGTCCCGGTCCGGACCGTCACGCTCAAGGGGAGCAGCGGCCTCTACGTGACATATACTAACGGAAGCAAACTCGCCTCTTCCACCGCCACCAACGCCGGGACAAAAGAACGCTTCACCTTGACCGATGCAGGTGCCGGACGCACCGCCCTTCGTGCCTCAAATGGCAAATACCTTCGGCTAAACACCACCGACAACAAACTCTACGCAGACGCCGAAAGCATCGGCGTGGATGAGCGCTTCCTTCTGAAAAATCTGAGTGGATCCTTCTCACTACAAGGATCTAACGGCCAATTCGTTTCTTCGGAAGGCGGTTCCGCTGACGGCCTTACCTGCAACCGTTCCTATCCCGCAGGGTGGGAGTATTTCCGGGAGTCGGTCGTCGCGATGACCTGGGTATCCGCCGCTGCAGCACCCGCAGCCCCTCAGGGACTTCAAACAGCGGTCACGGACCTTGCCGCAACGCTTAACTGGAACCCCGTGTCCGGCGCGTCGCACTACACGGTGAAACGGGCGACTCAGCCGGGTGGTCCCTATTCGATGGTCGGCACCTATCTCACAGAGCCGGAGTTCACGGACCGCTTCGCCCAGAAAGGGCTGAGGTATTACTACGCGGTCGTCGCCTACGCAGGCAACGTGTTCGGTCCTGCATCGGAAGAGGTCAGTCTTACCATTCCCGGCCTGCCCACGGCTTGGTTGCGGCAGGACATTGGAAACGTGGGCATCGCAGGAAGCTCCAGTTTCATCGATGATACATTCACTCTCCAGGGATCCGGCTCGGACATCTGGGGGAATGAGGACGCCTTCAGTTTCGTCTCCCAGACTCTCGGCGGCGATTGCGTGATCACCGCGCGCCTCGTGAGCATGTCCAACACGGACTATTGGGCGAAGGCGGGATTGATGATGCGCGAGTCCAATGCCGCAGGTGCCAAAAATGTCTCGTTGCTGGTCACCCCGGAGCAGGGAGGCACCCGTCTCCAACACCGGAACTCCGAGGGAGGAAGCACCTCCGACCACCAACTCAGCGCAAGCAACGCCCCGATGTGGCTGCGGATCGTCCGAAGCGGCAACACCTTCACCGGATGGCAATCCAACGACGGCGAGACCTGGACTAGCAGCCATACAGTAACACTCGCGATGAACTCGGAAGTTCTGGTCGGCCTGGCAGTAACATCTCATAACACCGGCGCTCTCAACACCGCCATCTTTGACAACGTCAGTCTCGCTGTGCTGCCACCCGGGACTTCAAGTTGGAATTCATTTCAAAACACTTGGTTCTCCGCAGGACAACTCGCCAACGCCAGTCTCAGCGCCCCGGGTGCCGATCCTAACCACGACGGACTGGCCAATGTTTTTGCCTACACTTCGGGAATCAGTCCGTGGCTCCGCGCAACAAACGAAAACGGTGTCTACCCCATCGTCGGGATTGAGGACGGATACCTCTCCATCACCTACACGCGATTGCGACGGCGTTTCGACTTCGAGTGCATCGGCGAGGTTTCCAGCGATCTGAGGACGTGGAATTCAGGTTCGGGTTTCACCATGGAAACCGAAGTAGTTCCCCTCGATGACATCCGCGAGCAGGTGACGGTGCGGGATGCTCTCTCGACTGATGGTGCTGATCAGCGGTTCATGCGTCTCCGGGGAACCTTTTTGCCCTGATGGATGGCCGCCGGCGGTCTAGTCATTTCGGACTATAGCCATCCCGGGGAAATCCGAACTACGCTTCGATTCAGGAGTCGCTCCCCGAACCATCGGCACCTCAAGTAGAAAGAACTATGAAACCTAAAATCCATAACACCGGCATCCGAAAATCAAACATCGGACTTCCCCTCGTTACCGCCATCGTCGTGTCCTTCGGTATCTCCGCCGCCAACGCTGCGGATTGGACCGGCGGCACCAGCACGGATTGGAACACTGCGACCAACTGGAGTGGAGGTCTCATCCCGACAGGAAAAAATGCGATTATCAACAATGGCGGATCAGGGAACATCGCCACCATCTCCGCCAACCTTTCGGTAACTCCCAATGACATTGATATCCGCAATGGCAGTCGCCTGGATCATACTGCGGGAACTGCCGGCACCAATGGCGGGGCCTGGATGTTTGTAGGCCAGGATAATTCGGAGGGAACTTACAACCTGGCGAACACGGGCTCGGCGGGAGGCGGCATCACGGGTTTCGCCCAAGGCTCCGGCTCGCTCAATGCGACGGGAAATCTGTTGGTGGCTGCCTTTGGTGACAATCGCACTGGGACGGTGCGTGTGAATACCAGCGGAATCCTCGCGGTTTCTAATGAACTCTT
>JBILPN010000227.1:0-6099 GCA_044373865.1 Luteolibacter sp.
TTGAACGTTTGCGTCATCCGCATCTACCAAGTCAGCGCCTGTATCCGCTGGCCCCTGCTTGCTTGCGGAACTCGCCCGGGGTGATTCCGATCTTGCTCTTGAACAAACGGCTCATGTATTCTGGGTGCTCGAACCCGGTTTTTCCAGCCACTTCGGCGAGCGAAAGATCGGACTCAGCCAGCAGGCGACACACCCTATCCAGCCGGACTCGCAAAATCTCCCCCTTGGGCGATCTACCAAGAATTTGTGCGAAGCGCCTTTCAAGCACACTTCGGGAGAACGGTACAGCTTTCAGGAGGGTCCCCACATCCAGACCGTCGCACGCATGTTCACGAATGTAACCGAGGGCCAATGCGATTTGCCGGTCATCAATCGCAAGCACATCCGTGGATTGCCGTGCCAAAACGCCCATCGGTTTGACAACGATGGATGAAGACTCCTCGCTCTCCCCTGCCATCAGTCGGACCAACAACGCGGCTGCTTCAAAGCCGATCTGCTGCGTATTGAGAATCACACTCGAAAGTGGGAGATCAGACAATTCACAGAAGATCTCATCCTTGTCCACGCCGATGACAGCCACCTCATCCGGCACAGCGACACCAACCTCACGGCAGCAATTGAGCACCTGCCTACCGCGAGCATCGTTGCACACCATGAGTCCACAGGGTTTCGGCAAGGATTGCAACCAGCGCATCAAATCCTCCTCGTGGCGCTCGCCATGTTCCTCATAATCCGAAGAGCAATAGGATTGCAGCGGGCCGGGATTTTCAAATGCCTGGCAGGTAAATCCGCCTTCCGTAACCCGCCGCTCAAAGCTGGCTCGCCGCATGTCCGACCAATCCGTGCTATTGTATCCGCAGAACGCGAAATTCTGGAAGCCGCGCTCCATCAGGTGCTCCGCCGCCATGCGCCCCACCAATTCCTCGTCAGAGCGAATCCGCGGAAACCGAGCCCCGGGCAAACTCCCGCTCAAATCGACCACCGGCACTCCACATCGGCCGATCACCTCGGCCATGGCCGGGGTCGAAATCCGCGCGATGATTCCATCCCATTTCCAGCGGTCAAACCACTTCGGGAGGTTCTCCCCGGGATCGCCCTCTTCGAACTCAATCGACCACGGACCATGAATCCTCACATACTTGGCGACTCCCATCAGCAGTTCCCGCCCGTAGCTGCGGGATGATTCAATCAGCAAAGCCACCCGCGGCGAGGCGGTTTTTTCAAGTCGATCTTTCATAGGTTGTCACGCTACTCACACCTTTAAAGACTGTTTCTCAAGCGAGTTCTGAGTAAGACCGCCAAACCCATGGCCAACAGCCCACTCACCACCCAAACACCAGCATGCGGCGCCTGCGGGGCAATCATCAGGCTAAAGCCCGCCACGCACGGTCCGACGAAACTCCCCGCCCCCATCATCGCCTCGTGGATTCCGCCCTGTTCGGCGCGCGCCTCCCCCACATCCATCGAATAAAAAAGCGACGCGTAGTAAGACAAGCCCATCTTCCTCGCAAGCTCCGGAATCATTGCCAGCAGGGTGAATGCCGCGACGCAAGCGAAAGGATTCGCCCTCCAATCCATCCGCTGGAGGGAACGAGGAATTGCGCCGTGCTTTGCCGAAGTTATTGCCGTTTCCGGCGGGTGGAGCAGCGTACGCGCTGCCGAAGCTTCCCCACCATGGCTTACAAATTCCCATAAAACAAAGATCTGCAACAAGTGGAGTCTAGGAGGCTGCCAAAAAAATCCACAAAGATGACAGGAGCACCTTTCTCAGGTGCAATGAGATTCAGTAAAGACAAGAACCTACAACTAAAAAGCCTAAACAAGAATGACTGCATGATCTAAACGAGCGCGTTCAGCCTTTAGACTCGCCGTGAGGTATTGCTCCCGGACGGAGCTCACAAACGCTTTACTCGTCGGGTATGCCGCCAACCGCTCCGATCCCATGCCGACGACTTAACTGCCAGCGCCTCCTATAAAATGAGGATAGTCAGGTTTTTTTGAAGCTCTAGGCTCGGTAACTCACGAGCGCAGCGTATTCACCTCGCGGTACCACGGACAGAGATACTCTTGACTATGAAAGCCAACCCCAAATTCACCAAAACCTGCCTGCTGGCACTCGCCACCCTGAGTCTATCAAGCACAGCCCGATCCCAGGAAATGGATAAAATGTGGGGTGAATCCGTTGTCAAACTTCGAGCAGAAGATGCCAAACGCGGCCAACTCTTCGAACAAGGGAACTACGCGATGTTCATCCATTGGGGCCTCTATTCCCAGTTGGCGAACAAGGTGAAAGGCAAGACCTACTACGGCATCGGTGAATGGATCATGAACCCGCGGATGGCTGGAATCCCAGTCGAAGAATACAAGGAACTCGCCAAAACCTTCAACCCCGACAAGTTTGACGCCAAAGCAATCGCCAAGCTCGCCAAGGATGCCGGCATGAAATACGTCGTCATCACCAGCAAGCACCACGACGGCTTCGCGATGTATGACTCGAAGTCCAACGACTTCAACGTGGTCAAGGCCACTCCCTACAACTACGACCCGATGAAGGACCTCGCCAAGGCCTGCAAGGACGAGGGAATCGGTTTCGGATTCTACTATTCCCACAACCAGGACTGGACCTTCCCCGGCGGAAACGGCGGGCCCGCAACCGATGCTGATGGGAAGCCCGCGAATTTCGACGATTATTTTGCCAAGAAATGCCTGCCGCAGGTAAAGGAAATCACCAGCGAATACGGGCCGATAGAAATCGTCTGGTTCGACACACCCGGCGACATGCCCAAGAAATACGTTGAGGAACTCGTGGCCGTGGTGCGCAAGAACCAGCCCAATGCCATGATCTGCGGGCGCGCCGGTCATGGACTTGGCGACTACCAGTCGCTCGGCGACATGGAGGTCCCGGTTGCCAACGAGGAAGGCCTCTGGGAAACCGTGGACACCACCAATGATTCGTGGGCATACGCCTATTACGATGAGAATTGGAAGGCCCCCAAACTCATCCTTGAGCGACTCATCGCCACCGTCGCGCGCGGCGGCACCTACATGCTCAACATCGGACCGCGCGGTGACGGATCCGTGCCGAAACACGCTGCCAATACGCTGCGTATGTCCGGCGAGTGGATCCACCGCTATCCTCAAGTGGTCTATGACACTGGCGCATCCCCATGGAAACACGCCCTCCCATGGGGCGACGTCACGGTGAAAAACAATACGCTCTTTCTAGCAGTCACCAAATGGCCCGCTTCCGGACAACTCTATCTGCCAGGCCTCAAAACCGGCATCCAGTCCGTCAAACTGCTCAATGGCGCGGAGGCGGAACCACTCGAACATCGCACTGAGAACGGCTGGACTTGTTTTCGCATCCCATCCGCCGCACCCGAGAAACTGATCTCCGTGATTCAGGTGGAACTGCGAGGCAAACCCGAGGCGGATCCCTGTTTCGGCCTCGACCCGGATACCACCACCGAGATCCTTTCGGACTTCGCTGACGTCAAAGGAGCGAGCAAGGAGACCAAGAAGTGGATGGAGAAATTCGGCGAATGGAAACATGTCAGCCAAATCTGTAAGTGGGAACCGGAGGGTTCCGCCACTTGGGAAATCAATGTGCTCAAGCCTGGAAACTATCAGGTGGATCTCTCCTATGCGGGCGAAACCCGCTTGGTGTGGACCGTTTCAATAGAGGGCGGCGGAACCATCCAAAACCAGCAGAACGCCTCACACAACTATCAGTCTTTTCCGATCGGTTGGCTGAATTTTCCCAAGCCCGGGAAATACAAGGTGAGTGTCGGGTGCATCGAGGGCAACACCGCGACAGCCAGCCTCAAGTCCATCGCATTCACCGCCATCTCCGGCGGAACTCCGGCGGTCAAAGAGGTCACTTCGAATTGACCCATCACCCGAAGAAATGAATCAAGCTCTGAAGCATTTACTTCTGCTGCTGATCATGCCCTTGACCGTCGCGCAAGCAGCGGAGAGGCCTGGATTTCCAGCCTTCAACTGGAACAAGGTTCCGGTTTACCAAATGTTTGCAGATAACAGTCGCCTGCTAACGGATGGCGAGGTGACTCAAATCTCCGCGACGTCGGGTTTCATCTGTATTGAAAAACAACATGGCACCCACTCTCTCGGTGGTGCCGATTTGGGAACCAAGCATGAAATCCCCCGCTTCAAGGCACTCAATCCTGCCACCAAGTGCCTGTTTTACTTCAATTCCGCCTACGCCTACCCCTTCACCACGCACACGCAGATTTTCCGCCACGGCCATGTCAGCGAAAAAGATCAGCGCTTCATCCTCAAGGACCCGAAAACAGGTGAACTGGTCCATCGTGCAAACTGCTATCAATTCGACGTGCTCGTGCCGGAATTCCGAGCCTGGTGGTCCGAAACCGTCGGCAAATGCGTGCGCGACACGGGAGCCGATGGGCTGTTCGTCGATCAGATGCACGGCTTTGTCTGGCTGCGTCCAACAAAGAGCGGCGAAATTGCGACCGCACAGGCAGACATGATGCGGATGGCCAAACAAGCCATCGGCAAGGACAAGATTCTCCTCCTAAACAACGGCGCCGACATTCCCGCGCTGTTCGAAATCGGTGATGCGTTCATGTTCGAACACTACACTGCCGATCTCCTAACCAAGGAAGCAATCCTGAAGGACTGGGAACTGATGAAAAAGATTTCCCAAGCCGGAAAAATCAGCGTCTGGCGGATCGGCCTCGAGACAGAGAACCCGGACGTCGCCAAAGCTGGCGGAAGTCCGCAATCCATGAACGCCACCTACGAGGAATTGTCCAAAATACAGATGCCTTACTATCTGGCGGCATTCCTGATCGGAGCGCAACCCAACTCCTATTTCCAGTATGGCTGGGGATGGACCTTGCAGGATGGGGCACTTGTCGATTATCCAGAACTCCGCAAACCATTAGGAAAGCCGCTTGGCGACTTCATCCGCTCCGCTCCAGACGGCTGGATCTTCAAACGCGACTTCGAACACGCCAGTGTCTGGCTTGATCTGAACTCACGAGAAGGTAAGGTTGATTGGAAATAACGACCGCTCATCCAAACGCTCCATCCGCATGCTAACGCGTCTCACCTCATTTGTAATCTTCAGTCTTCTGGTCGCTTCATGGGATGCCCTGCAAGCTGCGGATTCACCGCCAACCGCCAGACCCAACATCATCCTCGTCATGCCCGATGACGTCGGCTATGGCGATTATAGTAGCCTCGGCGCGCCCATTTTGCAAACGCCTGCGGTGGATGGATTCAAAAAGCAGAGTCTTTTGTTCACCCAATTTCACCTCAGCCCCACCTGCTCGCCCACCCGCGCCGCATTGTTCAGTGGCCGCCACGAATTCAAGAATGGAGTCACCCACACCATCTTCGAGCGGGAACGAATGAGTTTGAAAACCATCACCCTGCCGCAAGTGCTCAAGACTGCCGGCTACACGACCGGCATCTTTGGAAAATGGCATCTCGGCGACGAGGAGGCTTACCGTCCGGAAAACCGCGGCTTCGATGAAGTTTACATCCACGGCGGCGGTGGCATCGGCCAGACGTATTCAGGATCTTGTGGCGACGTGCCCGGAAACACGAACATCAACCCGACGCTCTGGCACAACGGTAATTTCGTAAAGACCAAGGGCTATTGCACCGACCTGTTCTTCGAACAGGCCATGACATGGATTGATGGAAACCTAACCGAAGAAAAACCGTTCTTCGCCTTCATCCCGCTCAATGCCGCGCATACGCCGCTGGTGCTGCCGAAAAAATATTACCAACCATACCTCGGCAAACCGGGCGTGTCCGAAGACCTGGCGAAATTCTACGGAATGATCGAAAACATCGATACCAACTTTGCCAAGCTACTCGCCAAACTCGATGAGCGCGGCGTGGCCGACAACACGCTTGTCATCTACTTCGGTAGTGACAATGGCGGCTCTGCGCCAGCCTGCAAGATCTTCAACGCCGGAATGCGTGGCAATAAGGGAACTTCCTATCAGGGTGGCACCCGGGCACCATGCTTTTTCCGCTGGCCTGCCGGTGGCATCCCGGCAGGAACCGATTGCGATTCGCTAACCGCACACATCGACATTTTCCCCA
>JBILPN010000226.1:0-6099 GCA_044373865.1 Luteolibacter sp.
TGCGCCAGAGATCTCGCATGCAGTAGGAAGGAAATCCCAAAACGCGCTTGGGTGGTCGCTGACTCTGCCTGCGGGAATCCCACCCGGCCAGCGTGCGATCATTGGCACGCGGATTCCTCCCTCATAGAGGTCTCGCTTGCCTCCGCGTAGAATGCCATTTGATTCTAACATTTCATAGTGGTATCCGCCCTCCGAGTGGGAACCATTGTCGCTGCTGAACATCACCAGCGTATTTTCATCCATGCCTTTCGCCTTCAGCTTCTCGATCAGAGATCCTATCGCGTCATCCACGCGGCTGACCATTCCTGCGTAAGTTGCCTTGATTTCCCGGGTCGGCTTGTAGTGCGGATTCTTCGCGGCGGGTGAGGCTTGGTCCTGCTTGATGCCAGACCGGACCTTTGCCAAAGAATCCTCCGGGACATCCAATGATGCGTGAGGGACCGGATAGGAAATTACGAGGAAAAATGGATCCTTGCCCTGCCTTTCGACAAATTCCATGGCCTTACCCGTGTAGAGATCCACATCATAATGTGGCCCGGCATAGCGTGTGTTTCCTTCTAACTCAACCCGCGTGCCATTTTCATATACAAACGGCGGATTGCGAAAATGCGCGTCCTTGTGATCCGTTGTGCCAAAGAAATACTCAAACCCCTTCTCGGCAAGCGTCTCCGGAGTTTGTGTGTTGCCGGTCACGCACGACTTGCCAATCAAGCCCGTTCGATAGCCTGCGCGCTTCAACAAGGTCGCCACGCTTAAATCCGCCGGATCCGCCTTGAGAGAAAATGCGCCGTTCGCCCGGACGCTGGCATGGCCCGTGTGCAGCCCCGTCATCAAGGCGCAGCGGGAGGGTGCGCAGACCGTTGCGCCGGCATAGTGTGAGGTGAAGCGGATGCCCTCTGCTGCCATGCGGTCCAAATGCGGGGTTTTGAAATGCTTTTGCCCGTAACACGACAGGTCCCCATAGCCGAGATCGTCAGTGAGTATCAAAATCATGTTGGGTTGGGCTGCCGCAGCAGCAGATGCCAGCAAGGCGGCGGAAAAAATGAGAAATAGCGGATTTTTCATGGGCGTGGCGAGCGTAACCTAGCCTCCCAAACGCTGCAACCCAGGAATCCACACCCTGGGTTTGCGAGAGCGTAGGTGCCAGCGACGAACCTGCACCGAATGGCACGACACGAGGCCGTTGCCGTTTGTGGCAATCACGCCGAGATGCTTGGCCGCCACGCCGCGCGCGGTTCTTCCCCGCCACGCGCTCAGAGAATCGGTCGCACAGGCACCCCGCGCATGGCGAAGTGGCGCTTCGCCTCTCCCACCGTGTGCTTGCCAAAGTGAAAAATGCTGGCTGCCAGAACGGCATCCGCCTTGCCTGATTCTAACACGTCAACCATGTGGTCCAAGTTTCCCGCGCCGCCACTGGCGATGACAGGAATTCCAACTGCTGAGGAAACCGCCGCCGTGAGCTCGATGTCGTAGCCCGCCTGCGTGCCGTCCGAGTCCATGCTCGTTAGTAAAATTTCGCCTGCGCCGCGCCGCCAAACCTCCTTGGCCCACTCGACGGCGTCCAGCCCGACGGCGGTGCGTCCGCCGTGCGTGTAAACTCCCCATTTTCCGGGGCCTTCGCGTTTTGCGTCGATTGCGACGACGATGCATTGGCTGCCAAACAAATTTGCCCCGGCATCCACCAGTCCGGGATGGGTCACCGCAGAGGTATTCACGCCGACCTTGTCGGCACCCGCCAACAGCATTTCCCGCATGTTCTCCACCGTCCGGATGCCGCCGCCGACCGTCAGTGGAATGAAGCATTTCTCGGCCGTGCGGCGGACCACATCGACCATCGTTTCCCGCTGATCCGAGGATGCGGTGATGTCCAAAAACACCAACTCGTCCGCCTGCTGCAAGTTGTAAGCAATCGCGCATTCCACCGGGTCTCCGGCGTCAATGAGATCGACAAAATTGACGCCTTTGACCACGCGACCGGCGGTGACGTCGAGGCAGGGGATGATTCGTTTGGCAAGCACGCGCCCAGCAAAGCCTGAGATGATTCCGCCGCCAAGCAAAACGGCGGAATCTCTCAAAATTGGCAGGAAGCCCTGACCTGCCCGGCCCGTCAGTCCGCGGCCTGTGCGGCTGGGCGTCTGCGCCGGACCGTGAGACAAATCCCTGCGGCGACCATGGTGTAAAGCGCAGTCGTCGGCTCCGGGACGGAGGAAATCCATGCACTGCCCGATCCGTTCGCCGTTCCTCTGACATGGGCCGCGGAGGTGAACGGCCCGATCTCTCCTCCTGGCTCGCTGAGGAATGAGAAGGAGGTTTCCTCAATCGTGCCGCCTGAGTAGCTGACTTGATAGCTTAACTTTTCACCGTAATTGAATCGTTCGCTGTTCTTCGGGCTGAAGGTCAATTTGATATCATAGAAACCATCGCCATCCGCCTTGTAGGCATTCAGGGCAAAGGCGAGTTTGGGTAGATCAAAATCCCCGGTTTTGATGGGATTGGAGAAGACCAAGTTGCTAGGATTTAGTGCTGGGTCCAGATTGATGTACCACTCGGAGACATATTCCGAGCCAGTGAGGTTTGCCTCAAACTCAATCGTTACCATATCATTCATTTTTGTGCTGCTAAAAGTCAGCCACGGACCAGATCCCGCTGGGGCTTCTGCCGGATCGCTGAAGACATTTCCGAGTTGATATGTTGCAGCTTCGGCAGGTGCCGAAAAAATGGATAAAGCTGAAATGACGGTTAGTAAACTGAGGGTAGATTTGCATCGATATTTCATGACCTCCACTCTCGTCCGAGTTCGAGCGGCTCGAAATAGGTCAGGCCGTGGTCGTGAGGTCGGGGGTGTGTGCCTGTGTGTGTGCGAAGTGGACCGACACAGCTAGGGGTGAAAACGAGTGGGAAGCTCAGGTTGATCCGCCTACCCGTCGCTAAGCACGGGACCAGCTTGCGTTTTTCCGGGGGCGATCTTGTGAGATTCGCAGTGGACCAAGGCGGCTGCCGCGTGAATGCTCGCGGCATGTGGAAAATCGGCCCGGCATGGATGAGGATCGCGGCAGCGCTTGCGAGCGGCCTGTTGGTCGCGGGTTTGTTCCCGCCCTTTGATTTCGCGGCGCTTGCGTGGGTCGCGCTGCTTCCCTTGTTGGCGGCCTTGGGCAGCTTGGAGGGTCGGCGCGCGGGGTGGAAGGGCTTCGGCATCGGCTCGTTTGCGGGTGCGGTGAGCTGCCTCATTCAATTCAACTGGCTTGCCACGGTTTCTTGGCTGGGTGCGGTGCTCTTGCCATTGTATCTGGCGCTGTTTTGGGGGTGTTTCGGGGCTTTTGCCGCGACTTGGGGAAGTCCGGGAAATCGAGCGGGTGCGTGGAGAAACTTGGGGCTCGCGTTTTCGCTCGGTGCGGTGTGGGCGGGGCTGGAGTGCTTGCGCGGGTGGTTGTTTACCGGGTTCAGCTGGAATCCGCTTGGCGTGGCATTTCATGAAACCTTGTGGGCGGCGCAAGCGGCGGATTTGCTTGGGGTGAACGGAATTTCCCTGGTGTTGGTGAGTTTTCAGGCGCTGCTCGTGATGGGCGTGCGAGCTTGGTTGCATGGGAAATCCAGCGCCCGCGCCGAGCTCGGATGCGCGGCACTGACGCTTATTTCACTCGTCGGCTACGGGAATCTCAGGCTCGCGCAAGTGAAGGCGACGGCGCGCGAGGCGGTCCGATTGAAGGCTCTGCTGGTGCAAATCAACATCCCGCAGGACGCCGCACGCGTCTTATGGACGGACCTGGAGGTCCACCAAGCGTACGAAGATGAGACCTTGGCCGCGCTCAGACGGTTCAAATCCGCAGATGGCTCGCCCACCAAGGACTGGCCAGACTGGGTGGTGTGGCCTGAAACCGCACTCACCGGCCGCATCCTCCGCACGGAAAACGGCGAGTGGGGGACTTGGCAAATCAACTTGGACACGCTCGCGCAGGTCCGCAGCGCCGGGCGGTTTTCCCTTGTTTACGGAATCAATGAGCTGGAGGCAGAGAAATCTGGCGACTCTCTCGTGATGAAACCTGGCGGCCGCGCTTACAACTCGATTGCCGCAATGTCCCCAGACAACGACTTGCAGACTTTTCGCAAGCGCCATCTGGTGATTTTTGGCGAAACGATCCCATTCGTGGACTCCATTCCGCTGCTCAAGAAAATTTATGAACAACAGGCGGGGGTCGAATACGGCGGATCTTTCACCGCCGGCGACTCGCTCGAGCCGCTGGCGATTCAGGTGGGCGAGGTGTCGATTGGCGCAATTCCGGCGGTTTGCTTCGAAGACACGGTGGCGCGGCTGATCCGGAAGTTCGTGCGGCCAGGCCCGCAGGTGATCTTGAATGTGACCAACGACGGTTGGTTCAAGGAGTCGTCCGCAGCGGCTCAGCATTTCGCCAATGCGCGGTTCCGCGCCATCGAGTTGCGGCGGCCGATGCTCCGCTGCGCGAACACTGGTGTCAGTGCCGCAGTGGATGCCACCGGTTCAAGCGCCCACCCGGAGACTGGTGCGGCCCAAATCTTAGTGGATGGAAATGGCAGCCATTTCACGCGCGGCTCCTTGCTGGCTGAGTTGGACGTCCCGCTCCAAGCGAGTTTCTCGCTCTACGCACGCATCGGCGACGCCGGGGTGGTCACGCTTGCGCTCGGCGGTCTGGCTCTCGCGTTCGCCAGTCGCCGATCTTCAAATTCTCAAGAATTTCCCGGGAATTCATAAAATTTACGGATTTTCCGGAATCGATGACCTGCAATTTCTTGAGGTTCATCACCCAGAAGAGCGATGCCAAATCGCGGATGTTTCGCATAAAATCGAGCTTTTTTCCTTGTCGCACCCGACATGTCTGCTTTGTTCCACGGGAATACCTGAAGCGCCGAGAGTAAAAATTGTGTTTAGGCACAAATTTCGCTTTCGCCGATATCTCATTCTCTCTGAACAGCACATGATTTTCCCAGAAGCGCCCGACGCCGCCCAATCCCACAAACCGATTTCGCTTCCGCGCCGGAGTGTCATCAGCAGCCTTGGCCTTGCCGGTTTAGGTTTGCTCGCCTCCTCCGCCACGTCTCATGCGTTTTTATCCCAGAAAAAATCATCTTCCGGCCCGAAGGTCCTTGTCCCCACTCAGGCGCAGGGGGCTCCTCGCGAGCGAATTGATCTGACGGACCTTCCTGCCGACTGGACGCGTGCCCAAGGCGCGCTGCTGCCTGATTACACGCGCTACCTTTGGTCCCTTCGCCTTAAAACCATCACGCCCAAGCAGGTCATCACCGCGCATGCGAAGTGCAAGGGCTCCACTTGGAATAGCCTGCCGCCCAAGCAATGGTGGACACGCATGGGCTTCACCCTGCGCGTGGCGGACCGCATCGCTCAGGAGATGAACGTGGATGAAATTGAAATTATCTCCGCATACCGCGCTCCTGCCTACAACGCTCGCTGCGCAGGCGCGAGAACTGGCTCATGGCACCAGGCAAACGTCGCGGTGGACGTGAAGTTTCCAATGCGCGCCTCCCAAGTCGCCTCGACCGCCCGCAATCTCCGGGACCGCGGCCTCTTCAAAGGCGGCGTCGGTGGCTACTGGAACTTCACTCACATCGACACTCGCGGTGAGAACCAGAATTGGTGAAATCCCAGCTCAGGTCTTGAAATCACGCGTCTGGAAGGACAGCCAGCCAAGCGTGAAAAGGGTGACGTTCAAACCCACTAAAAAGGCGTAGGACTCGACAATCTTGGGCCAAGAAATGTGCTGCTCCATGATGAACACCCACGCGCTCATCCGCCATGTGATGAAGTAGCTTTCGTAGGGCTTGAAGAAGGGAAAGCCCTGCAAAATCATGTCCACAAAAAGGATCGTCAAGGTCACGATCGTCGCTGCTGCTGGCTTGATCTTGAAACAGGAAAACATGAAGGCGATGGACGACAAGGTTATCATGCTCAGCCCGATGCCTGCCGCGGACATGACCAAGCGTCCCGCTCCCTCAAGCCATTCTGGATAGGCCGCAAACACTTTCATCTTCGGCTCCATCACAAACAAGCCACCTTCCCAACCCACCGCCGCAACCGCCATCGCGTAACCGGTGATACCCACGAAAAAT
>JBILPN010000228.1:0-6093 GCA_044373865.1 Luteolibacter sp.
TACACCGGCAGCGGGAATTGGACGAACCGAACCTTCAATTTGTTTGGTGACAGCAACGGAACCCTCGATAACGACGGCACCGGCACGCTCGTCTGGGCCGGTCCCTTCAGCAATACGACTACGGCGGGTGGTGCGAGAAAATTCACTCTCGGCGGCAGCAATACGGGCGGGAATGATTTCCAAGGGATTCTGTCCGATCATCCTTCTAACGGAAGCGTGCTCGATCTCGAAAAGAATGATCCCGGAACCTGGATACTCTCTGGCAACAACACCTACACCGGAGCCACCACCGTAAGCGGGGGAATTTTGCAGATTAAAAACAATGACGCGCTGGGCACCACGGCAGGGAACACCATCGTCAACAGCACCGGCGTACTGGAATTGGGCGGCGGCGTGACCACGGCAGAACCCATCACCATTGCCACCGGACGGATGGGGGCGATAAGCGCCACATGGGGAAGCAACAACAGGCTCATCGGGGCGGTCACACTGACATCCCATGCAGACTTCCGGCTTGGCCCTGGCATCACGACCTTCTCGGGCGGGATCACCAGCGCAAACAACAGCAACCTCGGCCTGAACGGTCGGGCCATCGTCAATACCACCCCCATCACCATTGGAACCGGCCAGTTGGGCTTCACCAGCAACAGTAACAGCGCGGCGACGGAGATCCATGTTGCCGGCAACACATGGGGCAAAACGCTATTCAATTTTGGCGGCTATCTCAGGCTCGGCGCGGCCAAGGTCCTGCCGGCCATGACGGATGTCGAATTTGGCTGGGCAGCACAGTCATGGTCCTCAGGCACACTCGATCTCAATGGGTTTGATCAAACCGTGGCGTCCATCGGAAGTCATTCGCTGAGTGTTGGGCTGGGCGGCGACCAAAACATCACCGGCGGCGGCACGCTGACCGTGAATCTAACATCAGGGACCAAAACCTATGAGGGAAGAATCACCGATGGTGCTACTCCGACCTCGTTGGTGAAAATGGGAGGCGGATTGCAGATCCTCAACAACCTGAGCGGCATTCCCAACTCCTATTCAGGAAACACCACGGTCACCGGCGGAACGCTCAGCATCCGCTCGGCCACTCTCGCGGATGCTTCCATGGTTTCCATTTCGCCGGGCGCAATTCTTGATCTGGACTTCTCCGGCACTGACACGATAGAATCCTTATTCATCGGGAATAAGCAAATGGCTGCCGGCGTCTATGGAGCTTCCGGAATCAACATCCCTGAAATCAGCGGCACCGGCACACTGACCGTCACCAGTGGCCCGGTCGAATCGTTCTCCAGTTGGATCACCCGTAATTTCACTAACGGCGCCGTTTCCGTCGGCAATCAGGAACCTACGGATGATCCGGACAACGACGGTCTCGACAACCTCGTGGAATACGGCCTCGGCAAAGATCCCACGGTTTCGAGCCAGCCCGCGGGTGTGCGCTCCGGGGACTTGCTCACCTACACCAAGGGCGCGGACGCCATCGCCAACCGTGATGTCTCATGGGTCATCGAGACCTCAGAAACGCTTGCCGAAGGATCGTGGACGCCTCAAGTCAGCCAGCCCGCAGGAGACGCGAACCCCACGATTTCATACCTCCTCACACCTTCCGGGCCGCCCAAGAAGTTTGCGCGTCTCAGGCTCACGCAAGACTGAAACCGCCTTTCGAATCAGATCAAGGCATGGGCACCAAACTGATGCTTTGGCTCTTCCCGCCACTTGGAGGAAGGTTGTAGGTCCTGCTCCAGGTGCGGGTCACTGGATCGTAGTCGGTTTGCCAGAAATCTCTGCCGTGGATCGCTTGATTGAGAGGCACACCGTTCACTGTGAGAGTGGAATTCTGGGGTGAACTGAGCCCGGTGAAGGTGACTGGCACATGGCTAATCCCGCCGGTCAGATCAAACATCGCCGCGTCCTTCACCGTCCGGACGCGGACATCCGGATGAAGCCGTTCCAAAGTCCCCACCTTCATCGTGACGGTAAAATCGTTGCCAACTGCCTCGCGGTGGATCATGCGCCAGGTGTTTTCATCCTTGGTCAGGGCGGTTCGCAAATCGCTACTGGGACCGTAGTAGTGCTTTGCGAACTTCGGCATGACGAGGTGTTCGAGGGTGGCCTCGATATAGTCACCGGGCTCCAAACGCGTGACTCCGGGCGGCGGAAGGATGTCGAGCGTCGATGAGTCGGTCTGGTGGAGCGAGAGTCCGCGCTCTGCCATCCATGGGGAGGCATCCTTGCCGCCGAGACGGGCTTTCCACGAACGGATGACACTGCCACGGTTGGCTGGCGGGCCGTTGCGGTCATTGGCGCCCAGCTCGCCGTCGTGCAGGGAAAACCACGGGATGCGACCGGTGCACTCGACCGGCGCGGTGCGGTAAACATTTCCGCCCCACTGCGTGTTCCACTCGCGGGTGAGGCCGGTTTCATTGCCGATGGCCATCTTGCGCTCCCTGCTGGAGTTATAAGTATCCGCGCCGATTTGAAAGACAACGAAGCGTGAGAAATTCATCGGCTTGGTGACATTCATCCGGATATGATAGGTGCCGCGCACGATGTCATCGGTGCGGGCGAGGCTGACGGTCGTCGAGTGGCGGATGCCGTCGCCGATGTTTCCGGTATAGGTCACTTCCGTGAGGCAGGGGCCGGGACGATGATGGATGGCACGCATCGCCGAGTGGGGGACTCGTTCACCCGCGGGATTGAAAAAGCGGAGGAAATCGCCGCCGCCGACGTTGCCGGTCCAATTCCATGGCGGGTCTTCGGCGTTTGATTTCACCATCAGCGGTCTCACGTCGGTGATGGTGGCATTCGCTTGGGCCTGCTCCGGTTCGAAACAAATGCTTTCCCCCCATGATCCGATCGCAGCCTGATGCCAGAGTTGGTTGCTGCCCCAGCCGATCAGGCTGAGTTGTGCGTGTGAGGCTGCGGGCATTCCTCCCCAGTGGCCGTAAGCGAGGGTGAGCTCCAGATCCACCGTGCCACCGGCGGGCAGTCTCAGTTGTGAGATGCCGTGAAACCATGCGCCCCCATACACGCCGCCTTCCGGTTCGTTATGCCAGTTCTTGCTGAGTTGCACGGGAATGCCGGTCGGATTGCCCTCCATGTCCCGCAGCATCGCGGTGATTCCGGTTAGGGGGCTTCCGATGCGTTGGCGGAAACCGGTCATCGATTTTCCAAACATCAGCCGCGCCGTTTGTTCGCGGTCGCTTGGATTGGTGAGAGTGAGTTTGATCCGTTCGATGGCATCGTTGCTTGGTCCGCTTTTACCGGGTGGTGGCGTGGGTTCGACGCCATCGAGGTTCACCCGGAACCAGCCGACAGCCGGATCATACTCGACGGGGCGGACGGCGTTGGTGGCGATTTCCGAGGCTTTCACGGTGACCGGGGGCATCGCTTCCGCAGACTCGAAAGTGGTGGGGTCAAGCGCGAGTGAGACCTGCTGCCAGTTCGCCGCGGACCAGCTTTGATCCTTGGGCAGATCCCAGCGCTTCTGCATCTGCAAGGCTCCCTTCACGGAGCTCAGCTTGATTTCCAACGAGGCATCCTTCCACACCGTGGAGGGGCTTTTCGCGGAGGCCAATCCATCCGCGCGGAAGTTCCACTCACGCACGGTTTTGTTCCAGGGATTGACGAAGGTGGGGTTGCCATGCCGTTGGCGGATCGTGGCGATGTCGAGCGCCCGGTTGTAGAGTCGGATTTCATCGAGCACTCCGGTGAAATGCATGCCGCCACCGTGATTGTCCTCGCGGCGACCGAAGGCGAGTGCGTGGTTGTTAGGGGTCCGGGCTTTGCCAATTTTTTTCGCCCCCACTTCCTGACCGTTGATATAAAAACGAAACGTGTCTCCGTCATAACTGATCGCTAGATGGCTCCACGCGTCGGTGGGCAAGGCGCGCGCCGGACTTGGGATGATCACGTGTTGGTTCTCGCCGCCACCGCCGCCGATGTTGAGGCGCGCTTGGGCCACTCCCCCTTGGAGCATGATGCCATAGTTTCCATCGCACGCCTCGTTGCGGTTCTTGCAGACCAGCCATGACCCGCCGCGGTTCGGTGAGCGCTTGTCCAGCGGGACGAACACCCAGAGATCGAGGGTGAATTGTGCCGGATCCAACGCCGCTTCATGTAGGACGATGAAAGCGTTTTTTCCTGTGAGTCCGTAGCCGCCGCCCATTTTCCCGAACGAGGCTTCTCCCTCCTTGATGGATTCCTGCCCCGGGCGGGCGGCAAAGATCAAGCCAAGGCGGTCCGGCCACGCGGCGGTCTCGAACCGGGCCTCGACGTTGACGGGCGGTCCACCATCCATGGCGGTGAACTCGAGGTCGGTGACATCGGCCCGCTGCATGAAGCGCCCGGACTCGATGAGGCGGGGACCGGTGAAACGGCTCCACGAGCCACCCTTGCTGCATTGATAGATCTTTCCGTTAGCCTTAAGCAAAAGTTCGAGTTTCGCGGGAGAAGGGGCTTGCGGCGCAGGTGGTGCTTTTTTCCCAAATTCGACATAGTCCGTTTTCACTGGGACCGGCCCGAGGTGGCTGAACTGCAAGCTCACGGTGTCCTGCTCCATGGCATAAAATCCGGTCTGAACGCAGCGTTTCCACGAGGCATTCGGGATGACTCCTGGAAACCCTTCCGCCCACCACATCGATGTGTAATCTCCGGTCCGTGGCATCAGGTCGGCAATTGAGGCGGGGGCGGCGGTCGCTGGAATGCCTGAACTTAGGGCCGCCGCTAACAACGAGGCTCTGAGGGGTTTGGTGAAAATAGAATTCATCATTGCAGCCTAGGGTTGTTCTTTGTCCATGGGCTCCCAGCGGAGGTTCCGGAATTTAGGATTGGGGCCCTTCCATACCGCCCCAGGTTGCGATATTTGTTGCTTGCCATCCTTGTTTGATACCAAGCGGTCCGTGGCGGCAAGACGCAGTGTTCTGACTTTTGACCAGTCGGACATCACCGCGCCGGTCGCATCCTTGAAATCACTAGCAGTCAGAATTATTGCCTGCCAGGCGTCACCGCCCACCAAATCAATTTCCGCCGCATGACCATCCATGCCGACGACCATTGTGTTAGGCGATTCCGAAAGAACTTCGAGTGCGAGTTTGGCTCCTGCCGGGGCTTTCCAGCGCTCATCATGGAGTTTGTGTGTGTTGCGCGTCCACTCCTTTGGCTTGTAGTTGAACCATTCTTTCTCCCAGTCGCCCTCGAAGGACTCGATGAGCAAGGACGGTTGCGTCGCAGCCTTGACGCCGGCAGCCTTGAGTTCCTCCGAGGTGGCCATGTGCATCAGTGAGGAGAGGTTGAAGCAGTCGCTGGTATAGATGGAGTAGTAATAGCCGGCAGCGCTGATTGGCGGGTCCAGCGGGTAAATCACGTTTGCATAGACCCAAAGAGGTTTGTCAGTTCCAGTCAGTGGTAGATCTGCCACCCATGCATCGCCCTGTTTGCTTGCGGCGGCATGGTGCCAGAACCTGCTCTTCGTGTTGTCCGGATCATCCTTAAGACCATTCATCTGGCCCTGCCGGGTATGGTAAACATCCACCCGCAGAATGGGCTTGGACGCGTCTGGTCGGACGGTTAGGCTTGGCGCGCCACTGGCGGATTTCAATGCCAGTTCGGTTTGTGGCGTCCGGGGGATAGTGAAGGTCCCCTTGAGGTGTTGATCGAACCACAACTGGCTGGCCACTTCGTATTCGGCGGTGTCCTGGTGGTTGTGATGTGGGGCGCAGGTCACGCGCCAGTCGGTGGACCGGATTTCCTTCACCGCAGTTTGAAGGTCGTTGATGCGGCCGTGGAAATCGTTGGCTGGGCTCAGGAATAGGATCGGGCAGGAAATTTTCTTTAGATAGATATCATCACCCAGCGTGGATCTGTAACCAGCATCGGTGTTGTCGCGATCGCTGATGCCGCCGCATGAGGGAGCGGCCGCTTTGACGCGTTTGTCGCTTCCTGCTACGAGCACTGCGAGTTTCCCGCCCATCGAGTGGCCGTAAATCCCAAGTTTGTTAGAATCTATTTCCGCTTGTTGTTCGAGAAATGTCAGCGCGCGGCGCGCCGCCATGGTGCACGGGAACCACCCGCTGTTGCGGGGGGATGCCA
>JBILPN010000229.1:0-6074 GCA_044373865.1 Luteolibacter sp.
CTGACGCCATCCGCCCGGGATGCGTGCTTTCACGGCGACGTCACCCAGCGCTCCAGAACTATCGGATATCGGGACGATGGGACCAGTCGCCTCGCGCCATGGTGTCAGCCATGCTTTCAGGTTGTCGGTGAGCGGAACGAGCCGCCGCGCCGCCGTCTTGGCTTTCTTGCCTGCGATCTCGATGTGGCCGCGATCCCATTTGATGTCCTCCCAATGAAGCCGGTGGATTTCTGCCGACCTGATTCCAGCGAACGCTCCGATGGCGAGGAATGGCAGGATGCGGGCATGGGCAGCCAGGAGGATGCGTCCCATCTCCTCGGGGGTGAAGATTTCGATGTCCGTTTCCTCTTCCTTGAATTTTTCGCTCAACTCGGCGGCGGTCTTCCGGTCGGGATGGATGTAGCTCTGCTTTTTGGCGAAACTGAACAGGGTCACGACGTTCCGGCGGATGCCGTTTTTGCTGACCGGGCTGAGGTGTTTCAGGCCGGTGAGGTACTGATTGATGTCGGCCACTGTGACATCCGCGATCTTGCCATTCACCTTGGCGGTGAACTTTGCCAGATTACTGCGGGCGGAGGAAATATAGATCGAACTCACTCCCCTCGATTCAAGGGAGATGATGAACTCGTTTGCCACTTGGGTCGTCGTGCGGTCGGGGAATCGGTCGGGCCCGTTGGTGGCGTAGAACCGCACCGCATCGGAGAGCGACACGGTGGGAGCGGATCTTCTGGCGGTTGCCCATTCCTCTACTGCCGCCACCAGCGCGATGTTAAACGGCCTCACCAGGTCCTCGCAGTGCTGGAGGATTTCGATGTCGCGGTGAGTCGCCTCCTTACCAGTCGCCAGTCTGTTCGAGAGGCGAACGCTGATTTGCTGCGCGATCAATTCCGCCTCACTGAAATCAGCAAAGCATCGTGTTCTCCGCCGGCCTCCCTCGTGCCAACACACGTTGTTCTGCTTGTAGCCATTCTTGCGAATGAACGGGTAGATCTTCACGGTGGCCGCACCTTTGCCGATGATCATGGTGCCCTTCGGTTGTCGACGTTTCTTGGTTTCCATTTCCAAGAGCGGCGATGTCAACGGAATGCATGAGTTGGTGTTGGAAATGCCTTCAACGAGCCCTTTCAGATGTGCCAATATGTCTGGTATTGAATGAGTTAGGTTAGGTGCTCCTGATAGCTCCGCCATCCGGTCTGTCGCGACCGATTGTGCGTATTCATGGGATACTCTGGGTCAGTGGTTTTTCTCGGTGTTGCATGTTGACCCACCGTTGACGGTCAAAAAGTTGGAAATCCGTTGGAAACCGAACGTTTTTCTGTCGCGGATTGGTGGCTTTGAACCCTGACCTCCTCTGACATGGAACGGCGGCTTGGCGGATCTCACGTTCTGACTGACTTTCAGTGGCATTCGGTAAGAATCTGCCGGGGTGGTGCCTGATTTTAAGATCGGATTCTGGATTTCCCCTTGACATTCAGGGAGTCGGAGCATTCGGGCTGGCATTGTGTGATACCTCTCGCTACGCTGCGGCGACCTGCCGATTCACCGATCTCATGCCTGCCAAACGCACAGCCGCCTCTCCCAAAGTCTCTTCCACCAACCTCGCCACTAACCGGCGCCATATCGCTTCAAATCCAGTGAAGCCTAACGCCGCTGATGGAAAGCAGCCCATTGAAACCCTTTTCAAGAACTAAACCATGACAAGCACCCAACAACGCGACGCCCTTCAGCGCCAAATCTGGAAGATTGCCAACGACGTGCGCGGCTCAGTCGATGGTTGGGACTTCAAGCAGTATGTCCTTGGCACCCTGTTCTACCGCTTTATCAGCGAAAACTTTGCCGCCTACATCGAGGCGGGAGATCCGGACATCCATTATGCTCAGTTAGCGGACAGCGTCATCACCCCGGAGATCAAGGACGACGCCATCAAAACCAAGGGCTACTTCATTTACCCCAGCCAGCTCTTTTCCAAGATCCTCGCCACAGCGAACATCAACGAGAGCCTGAATACCGATCTCGCCGCGATCTTTTCGGCCATTGAGAGTTCCGCCAACGGCTATCCTTCTGAGCAGGACATCAAGGGCTTGTTTGCGGATTTCGATACCACCAGCAATCGCGTCGGCAACACCGTCAAAGACAAAAACCTGCGCCTCGCCGCCGTGCTCAACGGCGTTGGTGGCTTGGACTTCAGCGATTTTGAAGGCAGCCAGATCGACCTCTTCGGCGATGCCTACGAGTTTCTCATTTCCAACTACGCAGCCAATGCCGGCAAATCCGGAGGCGAGTTCTTCACGCCAACTCACGTTTCACGGCTCACGTCTCATCGCCCAGCTGGCCATGCACAAGCAAACCAGCGTCAATAAGATCTACGACCTCGCCGCAGGCTCTGGCTCTTTGCTGCTACAGGCAAAAAAACACTTCGACGCCCACATCATCGAGGACGGCTTCTTCGGGCAGGAAATCAACCACACCACCTACAACTTGGCGCGGATGAACATGTTCCTCCACAACATCAACTACGACAAGTTCAACATCCAGCTCGGCAACACGCTCACCGACGATCACGTCGCGCGCATCATGGAGGTCTTCGATACCAAGGAGAACGTCCCCCACTTTGCCCTCTCCGTGGCTCACACCACGATCGCCGAGAAAGACTACAACCTCTCCGTCAGCACTTACGTCGAAGCGAAAGACAACCGTGAAGTCGTGGACATCACCGAGCTGAATGCGGAACTCAAAACAACCGTCGCCAAGATCGACCGCCTCCGCGCTGACATTGATGCAATCGTTGCCGAAATCGAAGGATCAAAAAACCAATTACCCTGAATTCGGGGTAATTGAAAACGCTGTTATGAAGAAAAACACAGAAATCAAAGTTTTGAGCGAAACGGTTCGGGTGCAACGAATCGCCCAAGAGGATTTCATCTCGCTTACGGATATCGCCAAATTCAAGAACGCCGATGCTCCGGCAGACATCATCAAAAATTGGCTTCGTAGCCGTAGCACCATTGATCTGCTAGGACTATGGGAAAAGCTCAACAACCCGAGTTTTAAACTGGTCGAATTCGACCAGTTTAGATTTGAGGCAGGAGAGAACGCCTTCGTCCTTTCCCCAAAAAAGTGGATCGAAACCACGGGTGCGGTTGGTCTGATTTCCAAGTCAGGCCGCTACGGCGGCACCTTTGCCCACCGGGACATCGCCTTCGAGTTCGCCTCATGGGTGTCCGTGGAATTCAAGCTCTACCTGATCAAGGAGTTCCAACGCCTCCAGGAAGCCGAGCAAAAGCAACTCGGCTGGGATGTGAAGCGGAACCTCACCAAGATCAACTACCGCAACCAAGCCAACGCCTCCCAGCTCGTCTGTCTGGCTAATCTGGAAAATTTAAACGCCCTCTTCATCAACGAAGGCATGCCACAACCGCTCCGCCTGCAAAAACTCAACCGCATCGCCATCGAACAAATGCAAATCCTCACCAGCGAATACAGTCGCCGACTTTTGGGGGAAGGAGAGACGAAATGAGCTATCCAGTGGATCGAATCGCTGAAAATTCAGTTATTCGAAATTTTCGATTAACTGCCACCGCTGAAATCGAACCATCAAGTAACCACCAATGAACACGAATTCACACCAATCCAAATTAGAAATCATTCGTGAAAATCCGTGTCTATTCGTGGTTAAAAACGAAAGCAAGGAGATGAACGCATGAGCGATGTCATTCTCTACACCACCGAGGACGGGAAAACCCAAATCGACTTGCGGCTGCAAGACGGCACCGTCTGGCTTTCCCAACTCCAGATCGCGGAGCTTTTTCAGGCCACCAAACAAAACATCTCGCTCCACCTGATCAACATCTTTGAGGATGGAGAGCTGACCCAAGAGGCAACTGTCAAGGAATCCTTGACAGTTCAAAAGGAGGGCACTCGCGAGGTGAAACGCACTCTCACACTCTACAATTTGGACGTAATTCTGGCAGTCGGCTACCGCGTGCGCTCCGCCCGAGGGGTGGAATTCCGGCGCTACGCCTCCACCGTTCTCAAGGAGTATCTCGAAAAGGGCTTCGCCATGAATGACGAGCGCCTGAAAAATCTGGGCGGCGGCAACTACTGGAAAGAGCTGCTCGACCGCATCCGCGACATCCGCTCAAGCGAGAAGGTGATGTATCGGCAAGTGCTGGATCTCTACGCCACCGCCACCGATTACCATCCGGGCGGTGAAGAAAGCCTGAAGTTTTTCAAGATCGTTCAGAACAAGCTGCATTACGCAGCCCACGGCCACACCGCCAGCGAGGTGATCTACCTCCGTGTGGACAGCTCAAAGCCATTTGCAGGACTCAGCACGTTCAAAGGCGGCCAGCCAACCCAAGCCGAGGCCATGATCGCCAAAAATTACCTCAGCGAGCAGGAGCTGCGCGTCCTTAACAATCTCGTCTCCGCCTACTTCGACCTCGCGGAGCTCAACGCCATCGAACAACGTGAAATGCGCATGGCAGATTACGTGCGCGAACTCGACTCCATCTTGAACTCGACAGGCCGCAAACTGCTGGAGAATGCCGGCACGATCTCCACCACCCAAGCGCAGGAAAAGGCCAAGCGGGAATTGCAACGATACAAAGCCATCACTCTGGATCAGGTCGAAAAGGACTACCTGAAAACCATCTCATCACTGGAAAAACAGGCGAAAAAGGAGAGCCGGAAGAAAGGAGGGAAAGCGTGAAGAAGGAACCACGAATGGACACGAATTTACACGAATGGGATTTTATGGGGAAATTGCTCGATGGCGTGGAGGTGGAGTGGAAGGCGTTGGGGGATGAGGATTTTTTTGAAATCGCAAATACAGCAAGAAGACCAATTAAAGCTTCCTTAAGAGCGGCCGGGAAAACGCCATATTATGGTGCTAACAATGTCCAAGACTACGTTGACGGCCAAAAAAATTACTGGAGACAGAAAAAATCAGTTTTTTGCTTGCTGCGTTGTGTGAGCATGATTTTTGGCCTCGCTTTGAAGGAGGTATTTGGCGGTCGCGCGGCTCTTTGGGGCTTGGGCGCGTGTGTGGCGGACTTTTATCTTTCCGCCGCGTGGACGCTTTATGGAATCTGCGAAGCGTTGATTTCGAAGCCTTCACCGATCCCATGCCGAAGTGTGTAAGTGAAATTTGTTTATTTCTGGGGCTCGTAGTTTTGACGGGATTGACGGGATTGACGGGATTGACGGGATTGACGGGATTGACGGGATTGACGGGATTGACGGGATTGACGGGAATGACGGGAATGACGGGAATGACGGGAATGACGGGAATGACGGGAATGACGGGAATGACGGGAATGACAACGGGGGCATTGACGTCATTGACGTCACAAAGCCTCTCTCACGTCGGCCGGGTTCCTTTGCAGTTGGGGAACTCGGTGCAGCCCCAGAACTCGCCTTTGGCGGATTTGCGCTGGCGCATGGATTTGCCGCAGAGCGGGCAATCCGGTGAGGGCGGGAGGTTTTTCTCGCGGGCTTCGAGGCGCTTGGCCATCAGCCGTTCGTTGAAGCCTCCGGTTTCCTCGAACGCCTTGCCTTGGGCTTCGATCTGGCTTTTGAGCATGTTCAGCGCGCGGCTGATGATGATGAGCATGGCGTTGGCCGCGACCACGGCGTCGTCGGCATCGAGCCAGTGGGCGTATTTCTTGCGCTGTTGTAGCGCGTGTTTGGCGGACTCGTGGACGAGGTCGTCGGTGAACGGGGGCTTGTCCAGCGAGATGGCGTTCACGGCTTTGGCCTCGCTGGAATGCACCGACCACGGGAGTTGGTCGCGGTCGATGATGAGGATTTCGTAGTCGCCGCGCAGCTCGCTGAGGCTGGCGCGGGCGACGTCGGTGAGTTTCATCTCGGTGTCCTTGGAAGTGGCGGAGCGTTCCGAGCCCTCGATGATGTTCTGCCGTCCGCTGCGGGCGGCCTGGGTCATCTGGTCGTATTGGCGGCCCTTGGGGTCGTAGAATTTCTCGCCCGCCTGGCGGTGGTCGAAGGTGAGAAAGCGGCGGCAGAAGCGCAGGGTCTCGAATTGCACGATGGTGGCCAAGGTGAAGGAGTGCAGC
>JBILPN010000230.1:0-6052 GCA_044373865.1 Luteolibacter sp.
GTGACTTCGAGCGGAGGTTTTGGAGATCGCGCACTTGCTCGCGGAGCATCCAGTCTTCGAGCGATTTGAGCCGCTTGCGAAGGAGGATTGCGTATCCTGCCCCGGCGTTTTCGAATGAGGCAGGCACCGGGGCGACCGTCCAATCCGCGCCGCGTTTCACCAAGGCAACTGCGAACACTTGCAGGCGGCTTGGATCAAATCCACCGAGTTTCCGGACGAGCACCCCGGCATAGTTTTCGTCCAATTTCACTGCCGCGACCTCGAGAGGCGCGTTGCCAAGGTCGCTGGCCATCCGATCCAAGCGGCGAGCGATGCTGGCTTTTTTCTCATCTGCCGTTTGCGGAGAAATCGCCGTGTCTCCTCCGGGTTCAAGATTGAGGTTCCTGACGCGGACCTTTTCCAAGAAATCCAGCGCCACCCTGCCGGGATCGCTCGGGGCGGCCGTGGCGGAGAGGGTGGCGGCGAGCAGGATGGAAAAAATCTTCACTGCCAAATCCATAACCCATCTGGCAGCGGACAAAAGCGAAGAATTGAAGGATTTGCGTGGGGGGCGGTGAGATAGGTCATTCCTGCACAGCGAGGAATTCCGGCAAGCTGCCGCTGATGCCGGCGAGGCGGGGAGGCGTGTTCCAACGGTCCCGGCGACCGATCGTGCGAGCGGCGAGGCGTTTCAAGACATCGCTTGAGAGCGAGGGCCGGCTGGCGGCGGGACGCAGCGCTTCAGGGGTGGGTGGGTCAGCGATGATCAGCCACGACGCGGCCGGGCGATGGTCCACCATGCCGGCCTTGACCCCCCACTCGCGGATTTCCGCGCGGCGCAAGTCCCCGAGCCATGCGCCCTTCACGTGAGGGCGGGCGATCCACCATCCGTCAGTGATGGCCAGGAGAGTCTTGGTTTCCGAGCGGCTTGCAACGGGGCTCAGGGCAGCGGCTTGCCGGGGGTAGATCGTCCATTGCACCGGAGTCTCGCGCCGCTCAAAGACGCTGCGGTAGCCTACCCAAATTTCGTCCCCGCGGTCCACGAGTGCTCGCCATAAGAAGATGTTGTGAGGCGTCGGGCTTGCCGTGCGGCGGAGGCCGAGCATCCCGCGCCGTTCCAGATCTGCTTGGAATCCGGCCGAAGCCAGCGCCTGCATCCCCGCGCACAACAGCACAAGACCCGTGCAAAGTCCCAGTCCCCAGAGGCAAATCCGCCGCCGTGGCGAGGGCGGTGCCAACTTTTTTCCGCGAGTTTTCTTGGGGTTCAAAACTGGCAGGAACACCAAGTAAGCCACGGTGATTCCGAGGATTGATGTGATTAAAATGTTCGTTTCAAGCAGGTGATTGAAACTGACGCTTTTTGTGGAAAACGGCCAAAAAATTGCCGTGCCACGCGAGCTCGCGCAGTCGGCGGCCAAGTGGGCGCTCAGGAGTGTGGCGACCCAGCAGGTGGCTTGGGTGAGCGTCACCTTCTCGCGTGTCCAGAGTTTCGTCAGTCCGCGTGGGATCGCGAACGAGGCGATGGCGAGGAAAAGCAGCGAGTGACTCGGGCCGTGGTGGAGAGCGATGGCTTGCGAGTGAGTGAGGAGCGGGTGGAGGAGTGCATTCAGTTCTGGCATCACGCCGATGAGCGCGCCCCATGCAAGCCCGCGTTTTCCGAGCTGGCGGCCCATGAGCAGCTCGCCTAGCGCCGCGCCAAGAACCAACTGCGTCACCCAATTCACGTGGGCAGCATGCCGGAAAATTTCCGTTCTCAAATCTCAAAGCGAAAATTCTTCGCTCCGTCCCTTGACTGCATGCCCGAATCCGCAAGATGCTGGGCACGCGATGAACGAAGACACCCGCCCCTTTTCCAGTTTGATGCTTGATGGTCCTGATCGTGCGCCGAGCCGCGCGATGCTTTACGCTGTTGGATTCAAGAAAGAAGATTTCAGCAAGCCGCAGATTGGCATCGCCTCGACTTGGAGCCAGGTGACGCCCTGCAACATTCACATCGACAAATTGGCGATCGAGTCCTCCAAGGGAGCGGATGCGGCGGGCGGCAAGGGGATCATTTTCAACACCATCACCATTTCCGACGGGATTTCCATGGGAACCGAGGGCATGAAATACTCCTTGGTTTCGCGCGAGGTGATTGCTGATTCCATCGAGACGGTTGTGGGTTGTGAGGGCATGGACGGCTTTGTCGCGATCGGCGGTTGCGATAAAAACATGCCGGGTTGTTTGATGGCGATGGCGCGCATGAACCGCCCGGCGGTGTTTGTCTATGGCGGCACGATTTTGCCTGGCTGCGCCACGCTCAAGGGCGAGAAGAAAGACTTGGATATTGTTTCGGTGTTTGAGGCGGTGGGCAAGCATGCGAATGGCGAGTTCAGCGATGAAGAGCTAGAGCTTGTCGAGTCCTGCGCGATTCCGGGAGCTGGCTCCTGCGGCGGCATGTACACTGCGAACACCATGGCAAGTGCCATCGAGGCCATGGGCATGTCTTTGCCGAACAGCTCGGCGCAGAACGCGATTTCCGAAGACAAGATGCGCGATTGCTTCGATGCCGGAGCGGCCGTGGTGAATCTCATCAACCTAGGCATTCGTCCGCGCGACATTTTGACCAAAGAGGCCTTTGAAAACGCCATCACCGTGCTCATTGCCTTGGGTGGCTCGACCAATGCGGCGCTGCACATTCCAGCGATTGCGCACTCGGCGGGCATTGAGATCACCATCGACGACTTCGAGCGGATTGGGAAAAACGTGCCAGTTCTGGCCGACCTCAAGCCATCCGGTCGCTTCGCCATGTCTGACTTGGTTGCGATTGGCGGGACGATGCCGCTGATGAAAATTTTGTTGGATGGCGGGTTGTTGCATGGCGACTGCATGACCGTCACCGGGCGGACGATGCGTGAGAACATCGAGAAATTCTGCACGCCCTATCCGGCGGACCAAGAGATTATCCGGCCCTTGTCCAATCCGATCAAAAAAGACAGCCACCTCCGCGTGCTCTACGGCAACCTTGCGGAAGGTGGGGCGGTCGCGAAAATCTCCGGCAAAGAGGGCGAAGTCTTCACCGGCTGCGCGCGAGTTTTCAACTCCGAGGATGAGGCCATGAAGTCCATTCTGAGCAAGCAAATCCACAAGGGCGACGTCATTGTCATCCGTTTGGAAGGGCCCAAGGGCGGGCCAGGCATGCGGGAAATGCTCGGGCCGACCAGCGCGGTCATGGGCATGGGCTTGGGCAAAGAGGTGGCGCTGATCACCGACGGTCGCTTCTCGGGTGGCAGTCACGGATTTGTAGTCGGCCACATCACACCGGAAGCCTTCTGCGGTGGCACCATTGGCATCTTGGAAGAGGGCGATGAAATCACGATTGATGCTGTGAACAACCGGATCGACGTGAAGTTGAGTGACGAGGAAATCGCGCGGCGCAAAGCGGCGTGGGTCCAACCTGCGCCGCGCTACACCCACGGGGTTTTGGCGAAGTTCGCCAAGCTGGTTTCGACGGCGAGCGAGGGTGCGGTCACGGATAAATACCTTTGAGTCAAACTGATGAGCCACCCGTATCGCTGCCGTCACTGCGAAGCCGAGATTTCTCTGGCGGACGTCAATGTTGCTTCGGATCTCGCCTTGTGCCGGTCCTGTGGCAAGACGATGAGTTTCTCGGAAATCACGCCGATTCCGGGCGGTTCGGACTTGGATTTGCAGAATCCGCCGAAGGGGGTGCGGCTTGAGGACAGTGCGATTCACGGGCAGAAAATCATCTACAAGAAGATTTCTCCCGTGGTTTTTTTCCTCATTCCGTTCACTGCCGCATGGTCTGGTTTTTCGATGGTGGGGATCTATGGGAAGCAGATTTCCGAAGGGAAATTCGATTTGACGAGTAGCTTGTTTGGTCTGCCGTTTCTCGTGGGAACCCTCGTGTTGCTGGGAGTGATCGGGTTTGGCCTGTTTGGGCGGTGGCAAATTTCATTTCCCGGTGGGATTTTGGAAGTTGCGCTGCGGATGGGCCCCTTCGCGTGGACCCGGCGGCATATTTACGACGGGACGACGCGAGTCAGCATTCATCAATCACCGAGCGTGCGGGTGAACAACCAGCCGCAGCGGGTGATTTTGGTCGAGACCCAAGGCAAGAAGCTCAAGTTTGGAACGATGATTCCGGAGGAGCCCAAGACTTTCATCGCCGAGTGGGTGCGGCGGCGGATCCAGGCCTGATTCTGCGCGCGCTGCGTGTGGATTGGGGTGAAACTGTTATTTTGCGGCGCTGGTAATTTTGCTGGGCGCGCGCTAGGAAATTTCCAGTGCGAGGCGGTGAGAACAAAGTGAGGAGCCCGAGAGGGGTTTTCGGGTGCTTGTGGCTCGTGTTTTTTTTACAAGGAATGACGCCTGGCTTCTGGATGCCGGCGTTGACGAATCTGTTGAAAGCGGAGGGCTTGGGCTCGTGGGTTGCCTTGGCGTTTGTGGTGCCGCCGCTGTGTGCCTTGGTTTCGCCCTTGATTGGTGGGGCCTTGGCTGACCAGCGGGTGGCGGCGGACCGCTTGTTTGGCTGGTCGTCGCTTTTGAGTTCGCTGGCCTTGTTCGCAGCCTTTGCCGCCTTGGATGCGGCATGGAACCCGTGGTGGTTCATCGGCTTGCTCGGTTGTTATTCGTTGTTTGCCGGGCCGGCTTGGGGATTGTTGGCAACCATCGCCCTGACGCATTTGCCGCAGGGGGAGCGTCAATTTCCGTTGGTCCGCTTGGGCGCGACGATTGGGTGGATGGCGGCGGGCTTGCTGACCAGTTGGGTTTTGCAGGCGGATGCCAGCCCGACGGCGGGATACGCCTCGGCGGTGACGCGTGCGCTCGGCGGTTGCGCGGCATTTTTGCTGCCGCATACGCCCCCCTTGGGAAGTGGCACATCATGGAGAAGCCGCTTGGGGCTGGATGCCTTTTCGCTGCTGAAACAGCGGGATCACGCGGTATTTTTCGGCGTAACCGCCTTATTTTCAGTGCCACTCACGGCATTTTACATGTATGCACCCGAGTTGTTGAAGCACTTGGGCGACCAGCGGTCCACCGCGACCATGACGATCGCGCAGATCACCGAGGTGGTGGCGATGTTGCTGGTGGGCTCGGTGATGCTGCGGTTCCGGGTGAAAACGGTGTTGTTATGGGCGTTGGGTTTGTCGGTGGTGCGTTTTGGCATGAGCGCGTATGCGGGCGCGGTGGGGTCGATGCATTGGCATGTCTGGGGGATCGCGCTGCACGGGATGTGCTACACGTTTTATTTCATCACCGCGCAGGTGTTTTTGGATCGGCGTGTGGAGCCTGGGCTGAAGGGGCAGGCGCAGGGCTTGATTTCCATGGTGTCAGGTGGTTTCGGCCCCTTGGTGGGAGCGGTGTTTTGCGGTTGGCTGCGGAACCGGGTGGTGGCGGCGGACGGTCAGGGGTGGATGGAATTTTGGGCTATCCTGGCTGCGATCATTGGCGTGTGTTTCATGATTTTCCTGCTGTTTTATCGCGGGTTGAGCAAGCGCGACTGAGCGCGCTGCGGGATCAGGCGAGTTCGCAGGCTAGGCGGATGGCGGCGAGCATCGAGGATGGGTTGGCGAGGTTTTTTCCAGCGATGGAAAATGCGGTGCCGTGATCCGGGCTGGTGCGGGGTTTCGGGAGGCCGAGGGTGACGTTCACCGCCGAATCGAAATCGAGAAGCTTGAGAGGAATCAGTCCTTGGTCGTGATACATCGCGATCACCGCGTCGAAGTGGCCGCGTGCGGCGTCGCGGAAAACAGCGTCTGGAACGGCCGGGCCGGAGAAGGTGGCGAGGCCGGTGGCATTGAGGCGCAGGATGGCGGGGGCGATGATCGACATCTCCTCGCGGCCAAAGGCACCATTTTCGCCGGCGTGAGGGTTGAGTCCCGCGACGGCGATGCGTGGTTGAGCGATTCCGCGGCGGTGGAGGAATTCCGCGCTCAGGCGGCCAATTTCAAAAATTCGGTCTGAGCTTAGGAGGCCGGGGACGGCGGCGAGCGCTTCATGGATGGTGGCGAGCCCAACCGTCAGAGTGTCTCCAGTGAGCAGCATGCCGAAGTGAGAGGTGCCGAAGGCG
>JBILPN010000231.1:0-6045 GCA_044373865.1 Luteolibacter sp.
TCGGCATTTCCTGGGATCTTTGCGTCAAATCATGCATTTATTTGTGAGCCGACCGGGCACCTTGTTGCGATGGCGGAGGTGGTGGAAAAAGGCGCGCTGAAGCAAACGATTCTGCGAGGGAACAATGCGTTCGCAAGTTCGGATGCATGGTCCGCGCCCGTCGCGGCACGTGTGGGCCCGGATGGAGCCTTGTGGATTGCGGATTGGTATAACCCGATCATCCAGCACAATGTCGTGTTCCGTTACTACAACGCCGCGCGCGGCTATGATCACCCGCACAGCCCCTATCAAGTCGGTAGCAACAAAGGCCCCGGGAGCGGCAATGCTTACGAGACGCCGCTGCGTGATTCGTCGCATGGGCGGATTTGGCGGATCGTTCCGAAAAGTTCGGTTTTGCGCAAGGTGGGGGCTTTGGATGCAGCCACTCCAAGCGCGCTGGTCGCCAGCCTCTCTGCGACGTCCCAACACACGCGCTTCCATGCGCAGCGCATGCTGATTGAGCGAGGGGATGCTGATGTGATACCTGCCTTGGTTGAGCGGGTTCGGGCAAGTTCCAAGGATCAGTTGCTATCGTCGGTCCATGCGCTGTGGACGATCCGGGGGATCGGAGCCGCACCGGGTAGTGCTGGGCATGGCGCGCTGGTGGCTGCACTTGGGTCGCCGCATTCCTTGCTGCGGCGTCATGCGATGCAGGCGTTGGGGGCTAGTGATCCGGCGGTCATTGCTGCTTTGCCGGGCTTGCTCCAAGAAACTGGGCATCCGCGTGAGCAGTTGTTTGTGCTGATGACTGTTGCCATGGCCGCGCCCGATGCAGAAGTGTCATCCGCGCTGTGGAAGCTGGTTTCCGGTGGGGCTGTTAAAGATCCAACGGTGCAGGAGGCCGCGCGCTTGGCCATGCGGAAGCAGGGCTTGGCTTTGTTATCGGCGGATTTAGGGGCTTTTCCGGTCGAAGGGTCTGGAACATGGTATGGGGATGAAATTCTTGCGGTGATTGAGCGCGTTGCTGCGGGGCAGGAGCGTTCGCAGTTGCCAGCGCTTGCTGCCAAGGCTCCACAGGGCTTGCGGAGTTCGATCGAGAAAATCCTAGCAGCTCCGCGGGTGTTGGATCGGACTCCGGTGGAGGTTCCTAAGCGCTTCATTGCCGGGCGTGATGCTTACATGAAAGCGTGTATCGAGTGCCATCAGGCAGATGGAGGAGGTGTTGCAGAGACTTTCCCGCCGCTTCTGGGTTCGGAGTGGGTCAAGGGAGACGTGCGGACCTTGCTGCGCATCATTCTGGGAGGAGTGGCCGGCCCGATCGAGGTTAAGGGTTTGAAATTTGACAGCGCGATGCCTGGGCATCTTCTTTCCAGCGATCAGGAAGTGGCGGAGATCGCGGGTTTCGTCCGCTATGCGTTTGGAGAAATTTCGGAGAAACCGATTGAGCCAGCGCAGGTCAAGGCCGTGCGTCCGGAAGTGGAGAAGCGCAAATTCATGCCGTGGACGGTCAAGGAACTGCGTGCGTTGGAGGGGAAGTAAGCGATGTGCCTCGTGTGCCAAGGTCACCGTTCAGTGTGACCTTGGTGGGGCGCGCTTCAGTGCACTTAGCGGCGCTTTTTCCCGCCGCCGCCGGTTTTCTTGCGGCGGACGGGTTTGATGGGGGAGTCGTCTAGGAGAGCGGTGTAGATGTAGTCGAAATTTTCGAGTTTGCGTCGTGGAATTGGCTTATCGATGAAAATTTCCACAGACTTCGCGTAGTCCAGTTCGTCAGCAGTTAGGATGGTAAATGCATCGCCCTCGGCGGATGCGCGACCGGTGCGGCCAATGCGGTGGACGTAGTCTTCGGCATTTTCAGGAACGCGGTAGTTGATGACGTGAGAGACTCCGGAGATGTCAATTCCGCGCGCGGCGACATCGGTTGCGACAAGGATTTCGAAATCCCCGGCTTTGAAGCCAGCGAGTGCTTTCATGCGGTCCACTTGATTGATGTCTGAGTGCATGGCAGCGACCTTCGGTTGGCCGGTGGATTTGATCAGAGCGGTGAGTTGATCCGCCTCCTTGCGGGTGCGAGTGAAAATCATCACCGAGTGGTAGTCAGTTTGCTTGAGGAGTTCCAAGAGGAGTTCGTCGCGCTGATCCATGGCAACCGGGTAAAAGGCGTGAGTGACGCTGGTTGGGATGGAAGTGCGAGCGATCTCGATGCTTTCAGGATCGGTGAGGCACCATTGGGCAAAGGTCTGGATCGCGGGAGGCATGGTTGCCGAGAACAAGAGCGTTTGGCGGCCATCCCAGGGGCAGAGATTCACGATTTTACGGACTTGAGGGAGGAATCCCATGTCGAGCATGCGGTCCACCTCATCAAGAATGAGCACCTTGATCTCGCCGAAGCGCATGGTGGTGCGGTAGAAATGATCGACGAGGCGTCCGGGAGTTGCGACGACGATGTCGGCACCGGCGGCGAGTTGTTCGGTTTGCACGCCAGCGCCGACGCCGCCGTAGAGGAGGGCGACCTTGAGTCCGGTGTGCTTGCCGTATTTTTCAAATTGTTCGGCGACTTGTTGGGCAAGTTCGCGCGTGGGTTCGAGCACAAGGATTTGGGGTTTTCCGAGTTTTTCGATTTTTGAGAGTGATGGCAGGGCGAATGCAGCGGTTTTGCCCGTGCCCGTCTGGGATGCACCGATGAGGTCGCGCCCAGCGAGGATGAGCGGAATCGCCTGTGCCTGGATCGGCGTTGGAGTGTTATAACCGGACTCCTCAATGGCTTCCAGAACGGCTGCGGAGAGCCCAAGTGTGTCAAATCCCATACAAGAGCGGTGTTAAATGGACTGAGCGCCGGGGTCAAGGGGCGATTGTTGCGGGATTTTGCAGGGGGATTGCCGCAGGGTGGGGGAGATGCGGGTGTGCAATGCCTAGAAATCTTGCGGGTGGCTGCTTTTCTGCGGTAGGTTTTCGCATGGCCATTGAGACATTTGCAGGGATTTCACCCGTGATTCATGAAACTTCGTTTGTCGCTGCGAGTGCGGATTTGATTGGGCGGGTGACCTTGCATGAAGAGTCAAGTGTTTGGTATCAAGCGACTTTGCGCGGGGACATTCATGAAATTGTGATTGGTCCGCGGTCGAATGTGCAAGACAATGCGGTGATTCATTTGTCCGATGAATTCGGGTGTTATGTCGGAGAGTTGGTGACCGTCGGCCACTCCGCGATCTTGCACGCGTGCACGGTGAAGGATGAGGTTTTGATTGGGATGGGTGCGATTATTTTGGATGGAGCGGTGATTGGTGAGCGCTCGATTGTGGGTGCGGGTGCTTTGGTGACAGGCGGCACGGTGATTCCGCCAGGCTCGCTGGTTTTGGGTTCACCGGCGAAAGTGGTGCGGACCCTGTCGCTTGCTGAGCAGGCGAAGGTCAAGACCTGGGCCGAGAAATACGTGCGTGGCTCGCGCGAGTATTTGAAGCGTTGAGCTCAGGAAATCCGAGTCAGGAAGGGATTGCGCTGCCTTTCCTCCGCGAGAGTGGTGGCAGGACCGTGACCTGGGAGCAGGATGGTGGCGGCGGCGAGGGGGGCGAGAGCTTGGTGGAGGCGCTCGATGGCGATTTGGTAGTGCGCGGGATCGGCACAGCCACCGATCGAACCCGCGAAGAGCGCGTCACCGGTGACCAAGATCGCTTGAGTGAGGCCGATGATGTGGAAACCGAGTGCGGGAGTGGCGTGGCCTGATAGGTCGCAGGCTCGGATGGTGAGAGGCCCTAAGCTGACGTCTTCTCCAGCTTGCATTTCGAGTGCGCCGGGGATGTGAGCTCCGTGGGCGGTGATGCCTTGTTCGAAGAGTGCGGGAAGGCCACCGATGTGGTCGCGGTGGCCGTGTGTGATGAAAACTCGGGTGGGAAGCGGCTTGTGGAGCGATTTGATGCAGTCGCCGGGGCGGTAGCCGGTGTCGAAGAGGACTGAGATTCCCCCAGCGGTGATTTGCCACGCGTTCACCATTCCGGAGTCGAATGGCAGCCGAAGCCGTTGAATCTGTGTAACTTCGAGTGAATGAGGTCGGAAGCTCGGGTGGTGGGCGAGAGCGTCAGGCTGCAAGTCCAGCACCTCCGCGAGACGGCGTGCACAGATTTCGGAAAATTCATCGGCGAGAAAAGCGCGGATTTCCTCAATGGGCAGGCCTGCACGTGAGGCTGCGGCGGCGGGACTCAGTGCGTGGCCCCGCAGCGCTTTGGTGACGACGTCGGTAAAATCGTCTTCGAGTGATTCCATTAGCGGAGGCGGTAGTATCCGTCTGGATTGTAGAGGAAATAGACGTCCTTGGGGTCGAGGCGTGGGAGCCATGCGAAGGGCTTGCCATTGCTGTCCACCTCCTCAACGAGTGCTGCGGTGGTGGTGCTGGGGCGGCTGGGTTCGATGCTATCGGGATTTTTCGTCACTGAGGTTTCGTCGATGCCTTGGACGATGTGATTGACCCACTTCAGGTCCTTGGCCTGTTCCGCGAATTCGCTCCAGTCGCCGCTAGATGAGCGCGCATACATTTTTTTCACGAGTTCGTCGGTGGTGACGCCCATTTTATTGGCGATGGGAGTGCCGAGGCGGACCCACCAGCGTTGGCTTTCCTCGTGGAATTCCCGCTGTTGAGTGAGGTTGAGTTGGCCCATGACCATGGAGCTGATTTGGTGGTGGAGGATGACCGCGTTCGGGTAGGCGTAAGATTCCTCCGCGAGGGTGGTGATGGCGGCGGCCATGGATGCGGCGAAGGATTTGACGACCACGTGAATCGGCGCGTCGCTGGATTCCATCGCTTTCAAAATCCGGTATCCAGCCATGACTGATCCGCCGGGGCTGGCGTCGATGACGATAAAAATGGGGAGTTCGCGGTCCTTGTTGTTCCAGTATTGGATGCGGTTTGTGACAAAATCCCCGGTGGTGGCAGTGATGAGGCCGTTGAGGGGGATGCGGCGGTCAGAAATGACGACGATCCCGTTGTCTTTGAGAGGTTTTTTGAGGAATACTGGCTTGGCGTCGGCAAATTTCTCGCGTTTTTCCGAGGTTTCGATGCGTGTGATGTCGTTTTGGAGGCGGGTGATTTCCAAGGCGGCTTCCGTTTGGAGGCTTTTGAGGTCGTTGGCGAGTTTCTCGGTGCGGATGCGAGTGAGTTCGCTTTCCTGGGTGAGTTTCAATTTTTCCGACTCCATTGAGGCGATTTCCTGCTGAAAAGCCGCCTTTTGTTTGGCGGCGTCCAAGGCGAGTTTTTCGGTCAAAAGCTCGCGTTCCAACTTGATGCGGCTGATTTCCGCGCGGAGCGAGTTGGTGGCGTGAGTGAGGCGCTCCGCTTCGAGTTTATTCTCGGCGGCGAGGGCGTCTTGTTCCGTGCGCATCGCCTTGAGTGCCGGGTCCTGAGGTTCCTCTGTGGCGGCGGGTGGGCTTGCAAGTGCTGCAGGCGGGGTGGCTGTGCTTGCGGGCTCCGCAGACTTCGCGGGGAGAAGTGTCGCCATGGCAAGGCCGATCAACGCGGTTTTGTGGAGGATTGGATTCATGGGTGCCACCTTAGAACGCTTAGAGGGTGAGAGATTGTTTCTATAAATTCAGGGAAGCTCTGGATTTCGTGATTTTGCGCGGATCCCGATGAAAACGATGATACCCGCGAAGCTGAGGAAGATAGCGGCAACAATGCCAAAAGTTCTAAAAAGGCGGCCACTCGCGGAATCCACTTGTTGGTCAGTGATGGTGCCGGCGGCGATTTCGCCAGGGGTGCGTGAGAAAACCAGCTTGCCATCAGTGACGCTGACGCGAGTGACTCGCGCCATGGCAGGGCCGAGGACGGGGTCGGCGATGTAGCGCTCGGCAATCCGGTAAGGCGACATTTGCTCGATGAACTCCGTGGGAACCTTGGCTCCGGGAACTTGGATTTGATCGATCGCAATGACGATTTCCTTGCTGTGAAGCTCTGGGCGGGCGACGAGGGTGGCGTTGAGGAATCTTGAGTCCGAGGTCATCCAGCCGGGTTCATCTTCACGACAGAGGCGCGGGCGGCCATTGAGCGGGAAGGAAATTGCGATTTTCATCCGTTCCCCC
>JBILPN010000298.1:0-5161 GCA_044373865.1 Luteolibacter sp.
TGAAAAATTTGAACATCCCGAAATCCAAAATTTCGCAGCTCACTCAAAAATCAAACATCCCCTGCGGACTGGCTGGCTTCTCCACCACCGGTTTCTCCTCTGCCTCCTTTGCCTCCTTTGCCTCCTCCGCAACCTCCGCAACCTCCGCAACCTCCGCAATCTCCGCAACCTCCGCAACCTCCGCAACCTCCGCAATCTCCGCAATCTCCGCAACCTCCGCAACCTCCGCAATCTCAGCAATCTCCGCAATCTCCGCAATCTCCGCCGCAACACCTCCTCTCATTCCCGCCGCCGCATAACGTACGAAGCGCTCCAAAACCCGATCCATCGAACCCGCAGATTCCGCTTGGGCGCCATCCACACGCACCAATAGGTCACTCAGGGCTCCCAGCGTGAACTGCAGCCGCCAAGCCAATTCATCTGCCGAAAGCGATGGAACGATCGATGCAAACGCTCGTTTGAAACGCTCAGTATTTAAGGCGAGTTGAGCCCGCAGTTCGCTTGGCAAATTTTCCGGGTTTTGCTGAAAAATCATTCCAATTAACTTAAAAAACAACAAGTCATGAAGTTCCGACTGCTGTGCGGAAAGGACGATTGGCTGCACCAGAGCCTCAAGAATCGCCTCCAGCGCCACCCCTTTGCCACCGGCTTTTTCCAGAGAATCCAAGCGGGCCGCCCGCGCTTCCAACACCGGCGCAAGATGAGAAGTCATGACCCAGGCCACCAATTCATCCCGACTGCCAAAGTGGTAATTGACCGCCGCAATGTTGGCTCCCCCGGCCGCACAAATCTCTCTCACCGAGACCAAGTCAAAGCCGCGCTCCGCAAACAGGCGAGTGGCCGCATCAAACAATTTCCGCTTAGGTCCGCTGTCGGGAAGTTTCATCTCACGCATCGCAACGCCAAGCGCAGCGCATTCAAACGAGCGAGTCAAACGGTCGATTCAATCATTCCCTGAAAATGAAATTTTCCCTTGTAGAATCAGCATTTGCAGCGCTCCAAGCGAAGTCCCGTGAAGACGCAGTCACTTAAGACGCCTTAAGCAAGCGGCAGAAACAGCCGGAATGCACCGCGTGAAAGGATTGTGAAAAAGTTGGCAATATCGTGACTTCCACTGCAAAGCCAAGCGCCGCCGCCACGTATGATGTGCGGAATCTGACCACCCGCATTTCTGCATGCAGCGCCCTTGGCTCATCCTCATCGCCAGCTCTTCTTTGGGATTTTCCCAAGAGAAGGTGAGCTACGACGACCATATTTTCCCAATTTTCCAACAGGCCTGCCTGAACTGCCACAACCCGGACAAGACCAAAGGCGGGCTGGATCTCTCGTCCTACAGCGCCACTCTCAAGGGCAGCTCGGGCGGAAAAATCGTCGAAGCCGGCGAGCTGGCTTCGTCGCTGATCGCCGTCGTCGAGCACTCGGCTGAACCGGTCATGCCACCAGAAGGCGACAAGCTGGCGGCCAACCAAATCAGCCTTTTGAAACAATGGATCGAAGGCGGCCTGCTCGAAAACAAGTCCTCCGCAGCGCGCAAGCCGAGCAAGCCAAAGTTTGAAACTGCCCTCCGCTCGGACCCAGCGGCCAAGCCAGATGGCCCGCCTCCCATGCCCGAGCACCTCTTGCTGGAACCTCCGCTCGTCACCGCACGCCCCTCCGCCGTCCGCGCGATCGCCACCTCGCCATGGGCTCCTCTGCTCGCCGTGACCGGGCAACGCCAGGTCCTACTCCACCACACGGAAACTCTGGAACTCATTGGAATCCTGCCATTTCCGGAAGGCGAGCCGGTCTCGCTAAACTTCACCCCCGACGCCCGCTACCTGATTGTTGGCGGCGGAGTCGCTGGAAAATCCGGCCTCACCGTGAGCTTCGATGTCAGTTCTGGCTCGCGCCTCCTCACCATCGGCAAGGAATTTGACAGCATCCTCGCCGCCGACATTCGGCCGAGCTTCGATCGCATCGCAAGCGGCGGCCCGTCCCGGCTCCTCAAAATCTGGAACACAGAAACAGGCGAGCTCGTGAAATCGGTGAAAAAACACACCGATTGGATCACCGCGCTCGATATCTCCGCAGACGGGGTGCTGCTGGCAAGCGGCGACCGCAACGGCGGGGTCTGGGTTTGGGAAAGCGAGACTTGCAATGAATTTCACACGCTGCGTGGCCACCAAGCGGCGATCACCGCCACCGCATTTCGCGCGGATTCCAACGTGCTGGCGACCGCCTCAGCCGACGGCACGGTGCTTTACTGGGAGATGAACGCCGGCAGCACCCTCAAGAAAAACACCGCTCACGCAGGCGGAGTCACCGCATTTGCCTTCGGCCGCGATGGCGCATCGCTCACGGCTGGCCGCGATCTAAAGCTGAAGCTCTGGAAACCAGACTTCAACCACGCCCGCGACCTCGCGAAAGATCTGCCAGCACTCCCCTGTGCGGTTGCGCTGGATTCCGAGGGCAAGCGTGCATTCGTGGCGGATGCAGATGGTGTGGTCCGCGCGTTTCAAACCTCTGATGGCAAAGCGCTTGGAGAAATCCGCTCGAACCCACCCGCCATCGCCAGCCGCTTGCAACAGCTCACCACCGATTTCAAAAACCTTGCGGCATCGCCCACCGCAAGCACGCCAGCCACCCAAGCGCAGGTCGCGCACCTGCAATCCGCTCTCAAACGCTGGACCGCGGCGGAGATCAACACGCGCGCACTGGTGAGCCACCGCGCCGCGGAGGCACAAGCGCTGGAGCTGGAGGATGAGCAATCAGAATTCACTCAACACGCCGGAAGCATCACCGAGCACGCCGCTCGATTGAACGCGAAACGCAGTGAGGCGGAGCACTTGGAAGCGGCGCTGGAGACGGAAACCCGCACAACCGCGCACCACGATGAGATCCGCGCCACGCTGGCGGCCGTCCAGATCCGAGTTGCCCAAGAAGCCGCCGCCCTCAAACAGGCGGAGGCAAGCCTGCTCGCCCAGCGCGAAAAAATCGAGCTCGCCGCGCCGCAAGCCCATCAAACCCACAACGACTCGCTCGCCCTCAAACACGAATACCTGAAATCTCTCGGCGAGGCGAAATGAGCGACCAAACACGCAAAGAGGCGTGGCTCAATTCAAAGCCACGCCCCTAAAATTTCCTGCGAGATTTCAATTCGTCGCGTCACCCCCACGCTTTCGCGGGAGTGGCGGAACGATCACTGGTTCGACTTATCGAAGGCCGCATCGAAGGCGAGCTTGCTCGAGGGGAAATCCACGCTGCGCACAAACGCGGCGGCTTCTTCCCCACCATGCACCCGGTCCATGCGGATGTCCTCCCACTCGACGGAAAGCGGACCGCGATACCCGATGTCGTTGAGCGCAACCATGATGTCTTCGAACTCGATGTCGCCGTGACCGAGCGAACGGAAATCCCAAAAACGCCGCGCGTCGCCAAAATTCGTGTGACCACCAAACACGCCGACCGAACCGTCGCCATGGTTCCACCAAGCGTCCTTCATGTGAACGTGGTAAATGCGGCTGCCGAGATCACGGATGAATTTCACGTAATCCACCCCTTGGTATCCGAGGTGCGAGGGGTCGTAGTTGAAGCCAAAACGCTTGTGATGCCCAACCGCCTCGAGCGCTCGCTGCGCGGACGCAATGTCGAAGGCAATCTCAGTCGGGTGCACTTCCAACGCGAAATTCACATCCAGTTTTTCGTAAGCGTCCAAAATCGGCAACCAGCGCTTGGCGAAGTCCTTGAAGCCCTTTTCATAATACTCCTGGCTGGTCGGCGGGAAGGCATAGATGGAATGCCAGATCGAGGACCCCGTGAAACCATTGACCACCGCAGGAAATTCATCTTTCCCGTCGCGGCCAGGCTTGGCATTGAAAAACGCACGCGCCGCCTTGCCCGTGGTGATCATTTTCTTGGCCGCACGCTTGCGAACCCCTTCTGGATCGCCGTCGCCCCAGACGTCTGGCGCGAGGATCGACTTGTGCCGCTCATCAATAAGATCGCACACCGCTTGCCCAACCAGGTGATTGGAAATCGCATAACAGGTGAGGCCGTGATCGGCGAGAAGCTCCCATTTTTCTTTCACATAGGTCTTGCTAGATGCTGCCGCGTCCACGTCGAAGTGGTCGCCCCAACAGGCAAGCTCCAAGCCGTCATAGCCCATTTCATAGGCGAGCGGCGCAAGTTCCGAAAGCGGGAGATCGGCCCATTGGCCGGTGAAGAGTGTGACTGGACGTGACATGATAGGAGTGGGTGTGAGTTACGCACAACCTGCCTGATATCCATCCCTGAAATAAAGGAAAAACTGCGGGCCACCCTTGAAATCAAATTCCCGCGTGGTCAACGACCGCCGCTAAAATTTCCTCAAGCGCAGCCAAGCGGCCGATCCCTTGGTAGCCGCACGCCAAATCACCCTCCGCAGGCGGCACGAAGCGGCAGCCGTCTTGAACGAGCGCGGCGACGTTGCGCTGAGTCGCGGGATGCAGCCACATTTTCCCATTCATGGCCGGCGCAAGCAGCACCGGCGTGGTCCGGGGCAACGCCAAGTAGATCGACGAAAGCGGATCTGACGCGAGCCCGTTGGCGAAATTCCCCAAACAGTTCGCGCTGGCCGGGGCGACCAGCAGCAAATCAGCCGCGTCTGCCAACTCGATGTGCCCGGGCTTCCACGCGGTTTTTTCATCCTCCAAGCTAACGAGGACCGGGCGCCGCGTCAGGGTTTGCAGCGTGAGTGGCGTGATGAACTCTGTCGCCGCACGCGTGAGCACGGCGTGGACTTCATGCCCTTGCTTGACCAACTGGGACGCCAAATCCGCCGCTTTATAAGCGGCAATCGAGCCTGAAATACCGAGAACGATGCGCATGGGGAAATCGTGTTAAATCCTGCTAGTTTTCTGAAATTTGGACACGCGCGGCACTCACCGCAACATCGAGACCGCCTTTTCCGTGGCCTGAACCAAGGCTTCGATATCGCGCTGGGAGTTGTAGAGCGCGAAGGAGGCCCGCACGGTCCCCTGAATTCCAAATCGTGCCATCAAGGGTTGGCAGCAATGGTGACCGGTCCGGACAGCAACTCCCATTTGATCCAAAAGCGTGCCTAAATCGTAATGGTGCACGCCCGCGATGTTGAACGACAAGGCTCCGGCCCGGTCCTCCGGGCCAAAGAAACGAATCCCCGGAA
>JBILPN010000005.1:0-19701 GCA_044373865.1 Luteolibacter sp.
TCTCCGAGGTCGTTCTTCAGGTCATAAAGCTGATAGGCATGCGCGCCTTGGTCGCCGTGGTGAAAAATTCGGATGAGTTTCCAATTTTCGCTGGTGACCGTGATGGCGGGCGGCAGGTGATCCGGGACGATCGGTGGTGAGTGCGGGAAGTAGGTAAACAAGGCCTTGCGAGGCAATGGCTTGGAGGCGAAAGCTGGGCTGATGTCGATGCCGTCGAAGACCTGCTTCGGGTTGGGCTTCAGCTGCAACAGTGAGAGAAAGGTCGGGTAGAAATCCGTGGTTTGAATGAGCGCCGCGCTGCGACTGCCAGCTTCCGTTTGTTTGGGCCAAGCGATGATACAAGGCACGCGGGTTCCGCCTTCATAGACGGTGGCTTTGCCTCCGCGCAGCGGGGAATTGCTGGTTGGGGTGGTGCCGTCCACCGTATCATACATGTTCCCACCATTGTCCGAGATGAAGATCACAGCGGTTTTTTCTGCGATGCCAAGTCGGTCCACCGCATCTAGCAAGGTCCCGACGGCATCGTCCATGCTTTCGACCATGGCGGCATAGGTCGGGCTTCGTTGTGGATCTGCGGGGTTCAGCTTGCTTCGATATTTCTCGACGAGGCTTTTTTTCGCATCGAAGGGCGCGTGCACACTGAACATCCAGTAGTTTAGGAAAAACGGCTGATCGCGGTGCTTTTCCATGAAGGCCACCGCTTCATGGGCCATCCGGTCCTCGATGTGCTCATTCGGAGTGTTCGGATCAAAGTCGGGAAACTTCCATGGCGCGACGAACGACCCGCCGGGCCCTGGCCCCGGCCAGTGTGGGATGTCGATGTCAAAGCCATGCTCAAGCGGCGAATGTGGGGGTGCGCCAAGATGCCATTTGCCAAAATGGGCGGTGGCGTAACCGGCCTGCTTGAGGGCTTTTGCGAGTGAGAAATGCTTGGTGTCGAAGCGTGTCACCCCCTCGCACATCAGTGCCTTTTGGTGAGGGGGGGCGGCTTTTTGCAGGGTGGCTTGAAGTTTAATATTGGGGCCGTGGCAGTTAGGTTCTGTTAGTCCGAGTCTTGCAGGGTTTTTGCCGCTGAGGATGCTGGCACGAGTGGGCGAGCACAAAGGACTGGCAGAGTAGGCGCGAGAGAATAGCATACCCCGCTTAGCCAGTCGCTGGAGGTGAGGTGTTTGATAGAGCTTGGTGGTTCCGTATAAGCTCGTGTCACTCCAACCTAGGTCGTCGGCGAGGATGAAAATGATGTTGGGGCGTTCTGCGGGTGCAGGCGCCGCCATGCTTGGTTGCATGGCGGCAGCTAGCACCACGCCAAGCCATTTCAACGATGGATAGATCGCGGTAGAGTAGAGTTTCATGAGAAGGTCAAGGAGGCTTGCTTGCCCATTCTTGCCAACAAAACGCCGATCCATCACCGCTTTTTCCCGGATTTGGATAAAATCATCCCTAAGGTTGATCTCTGGACTCGGGCGGATTTATAGAAAACTGCTAGGTTGCCAGTGTGAATCGCTCAGCCTTGTGGTGCTGATTCTGGCAGATCAATTCCCATTTTTCGGGCACGCTCGTGCCAGAGATTTCGCGCGTAGAGCTGCAAGTCCGGCACCTTGTCTTTTTCATCCATGATCTCGAATCCAAAGATTGTTTCGATGATATCCTCGAAGCTGACCAAGCCCATGGTTGTCCCAAATTCATCGGACACGAGCATGATTTGGTGGCGCTCTGCGATGAAGCGCTTGAACAAGCGGTCCACGGGGGTGAACTCCTGGGTGACTGCGAGTGGGCGTGTCACGTCGGCGAGGGTTCCGGTGTCATCGGCGTCCTTGAGATGGGCGAGAAGTGCCTCGCCACGAATCACGAAGCCGACCATTTCATCCCGTGTGGATTTGAAAACGGGAATGCGAGTGAAGGGTTTTTCCTCGATGAGTTTGACAAACTCGATCAGCGGGGTGCTTTGCGGGAGTGCAAAAATCACAGGACGCGGAGTCATGATGTCCGAGGCCTTCATCGCGTGGAGTTGGATGAGGTTTTGCACAAACTGGCTTTCGCTTTGACCGAGCGATCCGGATTCCTCGCCAAGCCTGGCCATGGCCAGCATTTCATCGCGGTGCAGCGCGGGATTTACCGCACCCTTGGGGGTGAACAAGCGGGTGATTTGCTGCAAGGCCCAAACCACTGGGCGGAGTGCCGCAATGAAGAAAACCAGAATGACCGAAGCCGGTCCTGCCAACGGGAGCGAGAAGCGTGCGCCGATGGTTTTTGGAATGATTTCAGTAAACACCAAGATCGCGAGCGTGAGCACACCGGCAAAGATCGCTTCGCCGGTGCTGCCTGAGATCCGCGCGTATTCGGCCCCGGCCCCGGCAGCGCCCATCGTATGCGCGATGGTGTTGAGTGTTAGTATGGCAGAAAGCGGCCGATCAATATCCGCTTTCAAAGCCTCCATGCGGCCAGCCCAAGCTCTCCCGTTCTGCTTCGCACTGCTGATGGCTGCTGGGCTTAGGGTGAGGAGCGTCGCCTCGAGAAGGGAACAAATGAAGGAAACTCCGAGGGCGAGAAGAATGTAAACAATTAGAAGTGTCATCGAATGGTAGTGCCAACCGGGCAAAGCGTTTGCATGCTAGGTGCAAGTGCGATGCGTTTCAAGGAGTAACGAACGTGAATTTCACGCCCGACTTGGTGCGTCGAAAAGAAAAAGAAATCGGCCAACCCCGGAGCGGAGCTGGCCGATGATGCGAAGTCTCAAATCACCATCAACCTTGATCGATGGTTTTTTCTGTGGCGGCGTCGATGATGGCGAAACGCTCGCGGTTGAGCGTTGGGTCCGACCGGAAAATCAAACGGCCCGTGTGCGAACGCTCCAACTCAACAAGCAGCTTGGCGTCCTCACTTTTGAATCGGTTGAGGACGTCGCTGTTCACGATCACGATGATGTCGCCGACGCTGTCACGATGTTTTTGGATGACTGTGTTGAGGCGGCGCTGAATTTCGACAGACATCGTCATCGGTGTCTTTACGCGGGCACGGCCTTGGCAGTATGGGCACGGCTCATACATTGAGTCCCGGAGAGACTCGTTGAGGCGTTGGCGCGTCATTTCCATGAGGCCCACGGGGGAGATTTGGAGCACTTGGGTTTTGGCCTTGTCCCGCTTGAGGCGGTCCTTGATGGCCTTGTAAACCGTCTGTTGGTCCTTGCGGTGACGCATGTCAATGAGGTCGATGACGACCAAGCCGCCGATGTTGCGGAGGCGGAGTTGGCGGGCAACTTCCACGGCTGCTTCCACATTGGTTTCGAGGATCATTTTATCCACATCCTTCGAGCCACGGTTGCGGCCGGTGTTGACGTCGATTGCGATGAGCGCCTCAGTCTCGTCGATGACGATGTAGCCGCCGCAGGGCAGCCAAACTTGGCGCGAGAAGGCCTCGTCGATTTGTTTTTGAATTCCGACGCGCTCGAAGATGGGTTGGGTGGCCGTGGGGACGTAGTGGATGCGGCGCTTGGCGCGGCGCGAGATTTTTCCGGCGATTTGGCGGATCATCTCAGTCGTTTCCGCGTCGTCACACATCACTTGGTCGATCTCATCGGTGAGGAAATCGCGAGCGGTGCGTTCGATCAGCCCGGGTTCTTGGAAGATGCAGACGGGTGCGGGATTGTTGGCGCGGCGTGCTTCGATTTCATCCCATTGTTCGAGCAGCATGGCCAAGTCGCGGACGAAATGGCGGGCACGCGTGCCTTGGGCGACCGTGCGCATGATGATGCCCATGCCCTCGGGGACCGAAAGTTTTTGGACGATTTTGCGGAGGCGTTGGCGTTCCTTCGGGTCCTCAATTTTGCGGGAAATGCCGAATTGTTCGGTGAATGGCATGAGCACGAGGTAGCGGCCAGCGAGCGAGATATTCGTGGTGACGCGCGGTCCTTTGGTGCCGATCGGACCCTTGGAAACTTGAATGACAATTTCCGAGCCGATCGGGTAGATGTCAGGAATGTCCTTGGAGGTGATTTTTTTCTGCTGTTGTTTCTTTTTGCTGCTGCTTTCGCGCTGGATTTCTTCCAGTCCGCCGTCGAGAGCGGCGGGGATGGCGTCCCAGAAGTGAAGGAAGGCATTTTTGTCGAGGCCGATGTCCACGAACATGGCTTTGAGACCGGGTTCGATGTTTTTGACGCGACCTTTGAAGATGCCGCCGACGATGTTTTGGTCGCCCTCGCGTTCGACCGTGTATTCTTCGAGCATCCCGTCTTCGAGAAGTGCGACGCGGCGTTCGAGTTTTTCGACGTTGATGACGATGCTATTCCCGCGCGAGGGGTCAGGTTTGCCAATGCCAAGAAGGCGTTTGATGTGTTGGATCATGTGGATTGTAGGAAGTGTTGGTTTAAGAGTTGGTTTTCGTGGGTTTTGGGAAAAATTTACGGCTCGCGGACCGGGATTGCGCGGGGGATGCTCGAGCCTTCCGCGTCCACCTCAGGGGTGATCGTTGGAGTCGGCGTGGTGGCATTGGATGCGGTGCGCGGTGGGCTTGGCAAGATTCCAACAACCTCGTTGCCAGTCTCGCCAACGACGGTCTCGCCAACGACGGTCTCGCCTGCTACCAGGGAGATTTCCTCGCTGGCGAGCGATTCCGGAGCGGGTGCGCTTTCTCCAGCTTCGATGGCAGCGATGACCTCTGGGGCGATTTCGATGGCTTCGAGTCGGTCGAGATTTCCGAGCACCTCCTTCTGTGGGCGGAGTGGCAGGGTGACTCCATTTTTGTCGCGAGCGAAGATGCCGCGATAGATAAGATTGACGAGGGGGCCGCACACGCCGCCGCCGGAGCCACCATTTTGGACGAGCACACAAACCGCGTATTTTGGCTGATCGTATGGGGCGAAGCTGATGATCCAGGAATTATTTGACGGCTTCCCGTTGTCCACGGATTGAGCGGTGCCGCTTTTGGCGGCGATTTCGACAGTCGGGTGTTTGACCTTGCCCGAGGTGCCGCCGGCTTGGTTGACGGACATCCACATTCCCTTACGGATGAGTTCGATATCGGCCGCCTGCACGCCGGACTGGGTCAGATCGACCTCCAGCTTAGGCTGGTCATGGATGACGATTTCGCCATTTTCTGCGACGGCCTTTTTTACGATTCTTGGGCGGAAGTGCTTTCCGCCATTGCCAAGAGTGGCCGCCACGGCGCAGAGTTGGAGTGGGCTTGCGAGCGTGTCGCCTTGGCCAATGGAAAGGAAGGCGTTGAGCGCGGGAGTCATCGACGCATTCGGATTGGCGGCACGCCATGCCTTGCTGCCGGGGAGGATTCCGGGATCCTCTTTGGGAAGTTCAATTCCGGTGCGTTTGCCAATTCCAATCAATTGGCAGCCATTGACCATGCCTTTCCAGCCGATGGTGTTCGCCAATTTGTTGAAGTAGGGGTTGCAGGACTGCTGCAGTGCCACTGAAAGATTTTGCGTGCCGTGGCGGCCTTTGCTTTTGTTCCAGATCCAACAGCCAACGCGGTGGTTGCCATAGGCGACATAACCGTCGCAGGAAAAACTGCGGTTGGCCATGCCTTCCAGAGCACCGGCGATCGCCGTGGGCACCTTCATTGTCGAGCCTGGCGTGAACGCAGAAATCGCTCGGTTCGTGAAGGGGGCAAAAATCTGCTGGGAGCGGTATTCGTCCCAGCGGACTTGAGAGATGCTGGGAATGAAGTCATTCGGGTTGTAGTCTGGGACTGAGGCCATGGCCAAGACCTCGCCGGTGTTGACATCCATCACGACCCCCGCAGCTCGTCCGGCGTAGCGCAGGGTGTTTTCTAGCAAATATTGGATGGGCGCATCGAGCGTGAGTTGAATCTTCGCGCCGGTCGCCGGTTTGGTGTAGCCTGACATCCGGATGGTCCGGCCTTTTTCGTCCTTGACGATGGTTTTTTGACCCTCGAGACCACGCAGGAACTCATCCATCGACGCCTCAACCCCGGCAATGCCTCGGTCATCGCCGATGTAGTGATTGAACTTCCGAGTCGTGCTTTCCGGGATGTCGCCTTTTTCCCACTGCTTCATGTAGCCGAGAACATGGCTGGCAAGCGAGCCGTAAGGGTAGTCGCGCTGAGGCTTAAGATTCACGTAAACTCCGGGCAAATCCAGGTTGTGCTCGGCGAACTTCGAGAACTCCTCATAGCTTAGGTTTGCATGGTAGCTGAAGGGAATTAGCCCCCCATGGGTCAGGAAGTGTGTTCGCAAATCACTCGCTTTGAATGGCTTGAAGAGATTTAGCTGGGGGCTATTCAGGACCGCGAGAGTGCTGTCTTGGACAATTGCGACGATGTCTTTTTCCGAGCGTTTCCGGGGCATGCCCTTTTCTTGGGTCAAGCGGTCTCTTGTGGGTTCTTTGGCGCGCTGAGCGAGGTAGGCTTGGCGGATTTCGTCGAGATTGAAGGAGACCTCGTATTTCCGCAAATTGCGGGCGAGCACCACGCCATTGCGATCGGTGATCTCGCCGCGGATGCCGGGTTCGCGCACGGTGACGGTGCGATTTCCGGGGACCATTTGCAGGAAATCATCACGACGTTCAATTTGCAGTTCGTGCAAGCGTGTCAGCAAGACGCCGAAGCCGACGAGCACCATGGCCGTCAGCAAGTAAAGTCGGAATCGGTAGCTGGGTTCCATGGCTCAGTAAGCGCGGCGGCGTTTGCGGCCCGCCTCAGGGTTGATGGAATGATCACAAGCTTTGGCGATGCGGAACAAGAGCCAAAAAATGAGCGGGGAAAACAGCATCGTCAGCAGCGATGTGAACAGCATTTGAAATAAAGTGGAGCTCCGCAGCACCATGTCGCCTCGGACGAAATTGATGATGGCGTATTCGGCGGCAAGGTAGAGGAAGATTGCAATGCCAGACAGGAAGGCGGAAAATTGCCATTTCCCCTGTTTGAAAAGCGGTTGGATTCCTTGCATCAAGTAGCCCATCGCACCAAACAGAAGAATGGAGTAGCCGAAGCGCAGGGACTCGACCTGTTGCGTGTAGATCGCTGGATCTCCGCCATGGGGGCCTAACCCGCAGTGGGCATCCCAGAAAAAACCACCAAGAAAAGCGAGCAGCAACATCGTCGGTTGTCCCACCGTGACGGCTGCACAGAGAAAAACCAATTGCACGAGAAAGACGCGAGAGTGGTGCATCCCCGTGAACGCAGGCAGAAACTGCTGCACCACAAAGGCGGTGAGCAGAAGCAGGATCGTGATGAATGAATAACGAATCACGGACTCTTAGGGATCGGCGGAAAGAACCACGAAAACCGTGCCAAGATCCTCGAAGTTCACCGACGGTCGGACGAGAGCTTCGGAATCCAATGCGCCTTTTTCGACGGAATCAATGGTTCCAAGTAAGATGTTAGGCTGGAAGATGCCTCCGCGGCCGGTGGTGAAGACACGCTGACCGGGACGGACGGCGGCATCGGTGGATAAAAATTTCAGACGCAACAGGGGGTTGCCATCAAACTGGCCACGCTGGCCGCTGAGAATTCCAACCTCTGGCGAGCCCTCGACGCGGGCGGAAACTTGGCACTTTTCATCCGTCAAAAGCAGGACGGAGGAGCGGCTCTGATCCTTGTAAATCCGGTCAATTTTACCGACAAGGCCCTCGTTGGAAAGCACCGAGAGTTGGGTGCCGATGCCACGTTCCTCGCCGGCGTCAATGTCCACGGTTTGCCACCATGTGGTTGGATTCCGGCGGATCACGTGAGCGGCGACCACGTCGAAATGGGTAGCTTTTTTGAAATCGAGGGCGTGTTGCAATTGGGCGATTTCCTGTTCGAGCTCGCGGTAACGTGACTCAATGACGCGCAAGCGGCCAAGTTCGCTGCGGACGCTTGCAAGTTCCACCTCGAGTTCTTTCGAGTGGCGAGTTTCCTCCATGAACGACCGCGCTTTGGTCTCCAAGCCAGAACCCGCTTTTAGGAAAGGTGACATCGCTGAAAAATACAGATCCTGCACCTCACGGACCGCGCGCTCACTGCGCGTAAATGTCCAAGCCAATCCTCCGAGGAAGAGCAGCAGTGCGATGAGATTGAGCGGCTTCATGGCCGATGGGGGCCTTTGGGTGCGGGCCGCTTAGCGGTCGGAATTGGTGACCCGCTTGAGGAGGGAAAGCTCCTGAAGCGCCTTGCCTGTGCCCTCCGCCACAGCGCTGAGGGGATCCTCGGCGATGTGAACTGGCAGGCCCGTTTCCTCGCGCAGAAGACGGTCCAGCCCTTTGAGCAAGGCTCCTCCGCCAGCCAGGACGATCCCGCGATCGACAAGGTCGGCTGCGAGTTCTGGCGGGCAACGTTCGAGCGTGGTGCGGACGGCATCCACAATTGTGCTGAGTGGGTCCGCCATGGCCTCGCGAATTTCCTGCGAAGTGATCGTGATGGTCTTGGGGAGTCCTGCAACCAAGTCGCGGCCCTTCACCTCCATCGTCATTTCCTTGGGCAGCGGGGCGGCGGATCCTAGGCGGATTTTGATATCCTCGGAGGTGCGCTCGCCAATCATCAGATTGTAAGCCCGCTTCATATACTGGATGATCGCCTCATCCAGCTCATCGCCAGCCGTGCGGACACTGCGCGCATAAACAATTCCGGACAGCGAAATGAGCGCGACTTCCGTGGTGCCGCCACCAATGTCCACGATCATGTTGCCAGACGCTTCTTGGACTGGCAAACCGACGCCGATCGCAGCTGCCATCGGCTCCTCGATCAAGTAAACCTCGCGTGCACCGGCCTGCTCAGCGGATTCACGAACGGCACGGCGCTCGACTTCCGTGATGCCAGAAGGAATCGCAATGAGCACTCGCGGATTCGACCTGCGCCCCTTGTTCACCTTGCGGATGAAGTGCCGGAGCATCGCCTCAGTGACTTCGAAATCAGCAATCACGCCGTCCTTCAAGGGACGAATCGCAACGATGTTTCCAGGAGTCCGCCCAAGCATGCGCTTGGCATCATCTCCGACGGCGAGGACTTCGTTGGTCCCGGCCTTGACTGCGACGACCGAAGGCTCGCGCAAAACGATGCCGTGGTCCTTGACGTTAATGAGGGTGTTCGCAGTGCCTAAGTCGATGCCGATATCATTGGAAAACAGGTTGCCAAAAAGCTTTTTAAACATGGAAAGTGTTGAGAATGAAAGAGTAAGTGGAAAATTTGCGGATATCTCTGCAAGCTGGAAACCCGTTCATTCCGGCTGGCAAGCCTGACGAAAATGAACTTGGATGCAATTTCCAATCGCGAGATGGGTGAAGTTCCGCATTTGCTGCGGGCAGGTCAAGCGGGAATCCGTGTTCCTCATTTGCCTGCCGGATGTTCCACGATGGTGCGGTCTTTCACGCAGTCGCCGCCGCAGCCGCAGCATGGCGCAGCAAAAACTCGTCGGCCAGCGCACCGTAAGACTGCGCACCCAAGCCATTTGGATCGTGCTCAAAAATGGTTTTCCCGTGGCTCGGAGCCTCACCAATGCGGATGGTCCGAGGAATCATGGTCCGATACATCTGGTCAGGGAAAAACCGTGCCACTTCCTCCACCACCTGCCGCGAGAGCAGGGTCCGACCGTCATACATCGTCATCACAATCCCTTCGAGGCGGATGGATGGATTCGCATCGGAATTCCGGATTTGGTCGATCACATGGACGATTTTTGCCAATCCCTCCAAACCGAACCATTCGCATTGCAGGGGGATCAAAATTTCATCCGCCGCAGCCAAAGCCGATGTCATCAGCACTCCGAGCGAAGGCGGGGTGTCCAAAATGCAGTATTCAAAAAGATCGTTGGGTTTGAGCGCCTGCAGGATTTTGCGCAAGCGGGTCAAGTGATCGTCACTGCGAGCCAGCTCAATTTCGACACCTGCCAAGTCCATTTCCGAAGGCACGATAGAAAGCCGGTCGCGCCCGCTTGGCAGGATCTGCTGCGCGACGGTCGTATCGCCGATGAGCACGGGATACATGCTGCATCCTTCCGGCGGCTCAATTCCAAGCCCGCTGGTGCAGTTCGCCTGCGGGTCAAGGTCCAGCAGAAGCACGCGTTGACCGCGCAGCGCCAGAGCAGCGGAGAGATTGAGGGCGGTGGTGGTTTTACCCACTCCGCCTTTTTGGTTGGCAATGGCGACGACTTTCATTCGGAGAAATTAGGAATCCTGACAGGGAAACTCTTCCCGGTGCCTTCGCCGCTGGCAATGAAAACCTAAGCCAATCGTAAAATCGCCGGTGAGGCCGGTGAGTCAGTGGCTCGCCAAGGCGCTGCCAGAACATGGCGCGGGGTGGGGGATCTCCGCCGCTTCTCGCGCGACAATCCGGCTTGGACGCAGGTGGGAACGCTCGTTGAGGAAGGTCAATAGATGATTCCGGCACTCAAGGTAGCGGGGATCAGCAAGGATCTCGGCACGGATTCGCGGGCGCTCAAAAGGGATGGTGAGAATGTCGCCCACCTCCGCCTCAGGTCCGTCCGTCATCATCACCACGCGATCCGACAAGAAAATCGCTTCGTCCACGTCGTGGGTGACCATCAAGGTGGTGAGCTTGTTGCGCCGCCACAGAGCCAGCAAAACTTCCTGCAACTCCATTTTTGTTAGGGAATCCAGCATGCCAAATGGCTCATCCAACAACAGCATCTTCGGTTGAAGCGCAAACGCACGGGCGATGCCGACGCGCTGCCGCATCCCTTGGGAAAGCTCGCCCGGATACTTGTGCATCGCATGGCTGAGGCCGACGATGGACAGGTAGTATTCCGCGAGGTCTCGGCGCTCGGCTTTGGGGGCGTTGAAGTAAACTTGATTGACGCCTAACATCACATTTTCAAACGCGCTCATCCACGGCAGCAAACACGGGGACTGGAACACCACGCCGCGATCAGGACCCGCCTCGTTGGTTTCGCGACCTGCTAGAATCATGGCTCCCTCGGTGATTTCCGTGAGGCCGGCGACCATTGAGAGGACCGTGGACTTGCCGCATCCCGAGTGGCCAATCAGCGTGATGAACTCACCGGCAGCAAAATTCAGACTGAAATCTTTGACAATGACCGCCGGCCCCTTGGCGGATGGGTAGCTTTTGGATAGCTTGAAAAGTTCGAGAACTGGCGCTTGGACTGGGGTCATGATACTTCAATTTTAAGTTCTTCGCGCGCCAACTGGGAGCGGCGGCGAGGGGCGGGGCGATCAAAGATCGAGAAACTCTTCTTTTTCGCTAGGTCTTCCGGCAGAAGATCCGGAGTGCTGAGGGTGCGCGTCATCGTCGATGCCGTGTCCTTTTTCGCATCCAACAGGGTGTTGACTAACTGAATTTTCAAGTCTTTGAATTCTACGGTTTTGAGTAATTCACGACGGTCCCGCGGGCGACTGAAACTCACGGGAATTTCCTCGCCAAGCGTGGCTCCTTCCCGCCCGGGGAGCAGGGGTAGGACGCGGTCCGCGACGAGGATGGCTTCATCGGGGTCATTGGTGATCCAGACTACGGTGGTTCGGTTTTTCTGCCAGATTTCGGCGATTTCATCCTGCAAGGTCGCACGGGTCAGTGCGTCAAGTGCGGAGAGTGGTTCGTCGAGAAGCAGGATCCGCGGGTTGGCCGCCAGCGTTCTAGCAACAGAAACCCGTTGGCGCATGCCGCCTGACAACTCTTTGGGATATTTGTCTGCCGCCGGGGTCAGCTTGACCATCGCAACATACTCGGCGGTGTAGTTCCTTCGCTCGCTGTCGGACAAATTTGGAAACAGCTGATCGACCGCAAGGCGGACGTTCTCGCTCACGGTTAGCCACGGCAGCAAGGAGTAGTTTTGAAAGACGATTCCACGCTCCGGACCGGGACCGGCGATGGCGGTCCCGTCCATTCTTGCCGCTCCTGAATCAGGCTTCAGAAGTCCTGCAATGAGATTGATCAGCGTGCTCTTGCCGGTGCCTGAGTAACCGATGATCGAAACGAAATCTCCTTCGGCAACTTGCAAATTGATATCGTGGAGGACATTGCTGCGCTCGTGAGCACGCCCGAAGTGTTTTGAAACAGCAGAAAGTTCTAGAATGGGGGACATGGTTGGTTGGCAGGGTTCTAGATGGGAAATCGGATCAAATCAGGCAGACCGGAAGCGGCCTTCAATCAAGCTCATTCCACGATCCAAAACATAACCGATCAAGCCGATGGTTAGAATGGACAGGATGATGTGTGCATAACTGTTTGCATTGTATTGCTGCCACAAGAAACCACCAACACCAGGCTTACCAATCAACATTTCCACCGCCACAATGACCAGCCATGCAATCCCGAGAGAGAGCCGGAATCCGGTGAACATGTAGGGCAAGGCGGATGGAATGAGGATCTTGACCAAGGTCTTGGTTCGGGAAAGCTTCAAGACTTTTGCAACATTCAAATAATCTTGTGGCACGGCGCGAACGCCGACCGCAGTGTTCAAAACGGTGGGCCACATGGCGCAGATGGCGATGGTGAAGAGTGCGGCGGCATCAGAGGTGCCAAACGTCGTCCGGCCATCTGCATCCATGACGCGCAGACCGCTGAAAAGAACCATGCCCAGCGGCAACCATGCAAGCGGGGAAACGGGACGCAAGATCTGAATAATCGGGTCAAAGGCCCGAGTGAAATTCTTGGAAAGCCCGAGAAAAAATCCAATCGGAGTCCCGAGAATCAAGGCAATGGCATACCCTTGCGCCACAAGCTTCAGGGACAGCCATGCAAAACGCAGAATGCCTTGATCCAGCTCGCCTCGCTTGGCGAAGGGCTCGACGATGTAGGGCTTGCTCGCCACCCAAGTTTCTGTGGGCGAGGGCAGGTTTTTCGACAGTCCGAAACGCTCGGTTTTTGTCACCTTGTCGCCCCAGTCGTCGATGGAGGTCGTCGTCTTCCCGTGACCGGCGACGAGTGCCCAACCGCCAATGCAGACCATGAGGGCAATGATCGGCAGTAAAATCGCATCGAGCTTCAATTGATAGAATAATTTCATAAATGTCGGGGAGTTTCGGGAATCGCAAGGGCCGAGGGTGGGACTCGGCCCTTGCTTGGATTGAATCGCTGCTTAAGGCTCGAATCAGCCTTTAAGTGTTTTAACAGCGAAGGACTTGGCGTAGGCTTCAAGATCGCCGGTGGGATCGAAGACGGATCCATCGAAGAGAGATTCTTTTTCCTGATTCATCCCGCCGTGGGTGTAGCCGATTTCCTTCATCGCTTCTTCATAGATGTCGGTGCGCATCACTTGGCGTGCTACACCTTCATAGTCTGGGGCACCTTCGGTGAAGCCCCAACGCCGGAGCTGGGTAAGCCACCAGGTTGCATACTTGGGTTGTGGATAGTTGCAGTTCCGCTCACTGAAAATCATGTAGTTCGGATCGCGGAACTTGCGTCCGTCACCCATGTCATATTTGCCTTGAAGGCGTGGCAGGAGCGCCTCGGGTGGACAGTTGATGTAGGTGGGTGCACTGACAATTTTCGCTTGCTCCACGCGGTTATCCATTTTGTCCAACCAGACGCTGGCCTCGTGGAGTGCCTTAAGAATCGCCTTGACGGTCTTTGGGTTCTTGGCGGCGTATTCTTCAGTGAAGGCACAAACTTTTTCCGGATGATCCTTCCAGATGTCTTGGGTGTTGATGGCGGTGAAGCCAATGTCATCCTTGATGGTTTTTGCATTCCATGGCTCGCCCACACAAAATCCATCCATTTTTCCAGCCTGCATGTTTGCGACCATTTGTGGTGGTGGAATGGTGATGAGCGAGATGTCTGCGCCCGCACCGTTCGCATCGCCAGGATTGATGCCTCCGGCCGCAAGCCAGTATCGAATCCACATGGCATGGGTGCCGGGGGGGAAGGTCATGGCGAAGGTCATCGGGGACCCTGCGGCCTTGGCTGCATCGGCAAGCGGCTTGAGTGCTTTTGGATCGGCGGCGACTTTGCCTTTCAGGTTCTTTGCTAGGCTGATCGATTGGCCGTTACGATTCAGAAGCCATGGCACAATCATCGGTTTTTTTGGCGCGCCGCCGAGTCCCATGGTGGATGCAATGGGCATACCGATGAGCATGTGCGTCGCTTGAATATCTCCGTTTGAAAGAGAGTCTCGAATGGCTGCCCAACTCGCGCCCTTGGTGACGGTGGAGTTGATTCCGTATTTTTTGAAAAGGCCTTTTTCATGGGCGATCACGATGGGTGAGCAATCCGTGAGCGCGATGATGCCAAAGTTCACATTGGGAGCTTCCGGTGCGTCACTGGCAGTTTGCGCGCCGCACCAAGCGCTTGGCAGTCCAGATGCCAAGAGTCCCAATGCGGTGGTTTTGGTCGTGGCGGAAAGAAACTTCCGGCGTGATAGTGATTGATTTGGTTCCATGGTAAGTATGTTGCGACACCTAGAAACTAGCGGCAGGAATGCCAAATTTGTCGCTCCGCATGATTCTCCTCGGACATGGACTCATTCATGGGATGAAGGAGCTTCATACGCCTTGTGAGCAGAGGGTCGCTGTGCGGAAAAGATCCTCCCGATAAATTCGGGAAAGTGATCCACAGGTGACATCTGGCAGGATCCCTATGCTCCTGAGCCCTGCAAGAACCCAAGATGCCTTTTCCACGGTTGGGCAATTGACGTTCTCGCCGTGAAAGACGTGAAATGCTGCGGAGCTGATCGATCCTGACCCGCTGTTGAAGCTCGCACCTAGGCTGTTTCGCAAGACATCTTCTGACGCACCTGTGTAGTCTTTTTGCGCTAGAATCGAAATCATGTCGTTGCGGAATTCCGGATCTTGACAAAGTTTGCACGCATCTAAAAGTGCGGCCACCAGCGCAATGGACTCGTCTTTGCGCTCACGTAGAAATTTTCCGGAAACTAACAAAACCTTTTCCGGGTGTCCGTGAGAGAGGTCCGCCGAGGTCGCCGGACACCAACCGGTCCCTTCAAGGATGGATTCAGAGTTCCATGGCTCTCCCACGCAATAACCATCAATGTGCCCCGCTTTGAGATGACGCGGCATGAGTGGAGGTGGCAGGAAAATGATATCCACATCCGCCGGAGATTTCAGGCCATGGCGCTTCAACCACTGATACAATAATATATGGTGGGATGAATAGCGGTGAGTTGCCGCCAGCGTGAAAGGACGGTCTTTTTTCCACGATTGAGTGAGATAGGACTGAAGCCCTTCTCCCCGCCCGATTTCCGATGCTTTGATGTCAGTGGACAGAGTGATGGCATTTCCATGGAGATTCAAAATCAACGGAACCGCGACCTCGCATTTCAACTCGCTAAAGCCCATGCCCAATGCGAAGGCGATGCCAGCAATGGACTGCGCGGCGTCGAGGTCACCATAGAACATTTTATCCCGAACACTTGCCCAACCAAGCTCACGCGACAGTGCTACATTGAGCCCATAACGCTGGAAAATCCCAGTCTCCTGCGCAACGGCGATCGGCGCGCAATCGCTAAGGGGCACGAAGCCAAGCCGGAGTGGGTAATTCGCCGTCTGATAGCCATTTTGAAATTCCATTGGCGAGCGATAAGCGCGTAGAATGCCAAAGGTGGGGTTTTGGCACAAGCAATGCTCATATTGTGGTGTATTTCGATGAGAAACATTCATTTATGGACTGGGTTCCGGATTTAAGACAGCTGAGAGCCTTTGTCGCCGTGGTGGAGGAGGGGAGCTTTACCCTCGCCGCACGGCGGATTTGTGTAACTCAATCTGCTGTCAGCCACTCTCTCAGAACACTGGAGGAACAGTTGGCATGTCGCCTCTTGGATCGTTCCGGAAAACGGATCACTTCAACCGCAGAAGGCGAATTGTTGTTGATGCGTTGCAAGCGTGTCATTTTCGAATTGGAGCAAGCAAGTCGTGACCTCGACGGCTTGCGGCGCTGGGGGCAGACCCGCATTAGAATCGGAGCGCCTCACAGTCTATGTCACTTTCTCATCCCCTCGGTCTTGCGCGAATTCCGAGATTGCTTCCCACGTTGCGAACCGGTGATCGAAGCGGGTGACACAATGATTTTGCTGGATCGTCTGGCTGGATCGGACCTCGATCTTTTGGTCGGTTTGAAGCCGCGTGGACGAGGCGACGATGGCTACCGACCCATGTTCAAGGACAGGCTTGCTTTCGTGGTGTCTCCGTTTCACCCATGGGCCGCCGATGGTGCCTTCACGGCGGATTCAATCTCGAACCACCAATTTATCATCTATGCCAAAGCGACTGAAACCCACCGCTTGATCGAGGAATGGTTGGACCAAATAGGTGGGCGAGGAAAGAAGCCCTTGGTTCTCGGCGACATGCAAGCGATCAAGGAGATGGCGAAGCTCGGAATCGGCGTCGGAATTGTCGCACCATGGGTCGCCGCACGTGAAATCGCGGATGGCAGCCTGAAGATTGTCAAAACGGACGAACCTGGCATCGAGCGCGAGTGGGGCGTATTTCACTCGCCAAAGCGCGAACCAAGCCTTGTAGAGGAGGCTTTTATCGGGCTGTGTGAAATGGCATTTGCTGCGATGCCTTCCAATTTGTCTTAACCTTTCAATCTGGATATCAACAGGCCGCTCCAGCGTTCTGGAACGGCCTGAATCTCTAAGCGAACCACCAACAAGGATCGATCAGAAAGTGTAGTTTAACTCGAGCGAGACTCGATCCATGGTTGGCAGGCCAGCAAGGCCGCCCACGAAAGGGTCTCCTTCGGACTCAAAGTGCGAGATCTTCGCAATCGCGGTGAACTGTTCGTTAAACTTTTTCGCCAGCACGGAGTTGTATTCCCAACCGTATCCGGTCGAAACCTCGTCATCACCATAGGCGTGCAGAACATTGGTCCACTTGATGCCGGCAAAGATGGGAGTTGTGTGCGAGAGATAGAGGTCGGTCAGTCCATTGTGTGATCCTTCAATGCGCCCACCAATGAAGGCATCGGCAAATCCGTTGAACGCATGGACGGTCGCAAGGGGAGTCTTGAATCCCTGTGCAAGATGCTCAAGACCCAAGGTCAATGACTGACTGCCCATGACCTTCGTCGCCGTAAAATGGGCATACATGGCATCGTCATCGGCTGAAAAACCAGCATCCTCTTGGAGTGCCAACTCTCCATAAAGCGCGAGACCAAGCGCGCTGGTTTTGGCGCTGAGCCCGAAAGTGTTGTTATCCCAATTTGGCCGATCCTGGAAGTTCATGAGGTAGGCATAGCCCCCAAAGGTGAATCCTTCCACGCCTGTGAACGCAGCATTGAGAAGGTGCACATTGGAGCCGATGTCTTGCACATTCGACGTGAGAGCGACCGCGCCATCGGCATCCGATCCGAAAATGCGGTTCACTTGGTGAAGGTAGGCATAGTTCACGGTGAGTGCATCGATCGAGGTGTTTGCAAGTGTAACGGCATCAAAAGTTTGCTCGTTTTGCCTCCATCCAACATTCCCAATGAACGCCGCATTGTCATAGATCAAGCGCTGCCGACCAAATTTGAAAATGCTATCAAATCCGCTGTATTGCAAGATTGCTTGATTGAGTTCGTTGGTTTCTGGATCCGCGATGACGCTGTTGCTTGGGTTGAATGGATCCGCGCCCGGTGCTCCGCCATGATAGTCGTCCACGACCGCTTGGCTGAATTCACCTTCAAGCAAGGCGCTGAACCCATTCCAAGCGGCGGTCTTCACGCCGAGGCGTTCCCGCAGCGTCAAGGCGTGGGAGGCGTCCAATCCGTTGATTTCTGCAAATTCATAGCGGGCACGGATGTCCACTGTTGGGGTGAGCCACGGTGTAGGCTTGGCGACTGGCGGAATTTCCAAATCTGGAGTTCCCGCATGGAGCAGGCTGGCGGTGGATAGAAATATGGCGTATTTGGCTTTCATGGATGACGATGTTTGATTGGGAGCTTGATCAGCTCATACCCAACGATCCAGCTAGCCACTTGCCAACTTCCCATTCCTCCGCCGGCTTTCCGTGAAGCGTTTTCCCTTCAGGAATGAGTGCCGGTCATGCCGTGAATTTGGCAGGGCAGGGGAGCTTCCCTGTCGGTGCCTCGACCGAGCTCAGCGGCGCTCATGGATTTGCAGATTTCAAAAATTCCAGAAGGTCCTTGCGCGTTTTGACCAAGTCAGGCGGGTTTAGATAGAACATGTGACCTCCTTCATAAAATACGGTGGAGATGTTGCTGCGAAGTGCGCTGGAGAGGTGGAGCATGTGCCTCACCGAATGCGCAACTCCCTCGGGTGGGGTGGCGAGGTCGGTGTATCCACCCATGACCAACACGCGTAAGCGGGGATTGTCACGCATCGCCGTGGCGAGGCGGTCGCTGACGTTGGTGACGGAATTGCTTGGCCCCCAATTCCATGGCTGCACTTTTCCCGTTAGGATTTCGTAAGGTTGGTCTTCATGATAGCCTAGCTCTGCACTCATGTAATCGAGCAGCGCTGTGGAAAATGCACCATACGCGAGCGCGTAGGATGGATCATATTCTGGATATTCTGAAGTCACATCCGCCGCATCCCAAGCGACACGAGCATCGAAGCGACCCAATGTTTTCCCCTCCGCACGCAGCAGTTCGGCGCGGAACAAGGAGGGATCCACCCGCAGACGATTCTTGATCCACCTCTCTGCCGGAATACCGGTGAAGCCTGCCAGGCGATCGGCAATTTCACGCCGGGCGTCATCTGCCAAATCGTTGCCCTTCAGCAGGGCTGCTGCATAATCGCCAAATGCGAACGCCGCCGATTCACGGACCAGCGCGTCGCGATCACCTTGGATTTTCCGGTGATAATGCGCAGTGCCAGTGAAAGCGGGCAGAAACACCAAATTCGCCAGATCATTGCCTTGGCTGGATTGTAAGGTGGAAAAGTCGAGAAGCGATGAAAGGAGGACCACACCGTTCAAACTCATTCCGTAACGAGACTGCAAATGCTGCGAAAGGGCAGCTACGCGAATGCCACCGTAGGATTCACCTAACAAATACTTGGGGGATGACCAACGCTTGTTTTCCGTGATCCAGCGCCGAATGAAGTCTCCCAGAGACTTCACATCCTCATCGAGGCCGTGAAAATCAGCGGGTTTCACGTCTTTTGCAGCGCGACTGTAGCCAGTGGTCACGGGATCGACGAAGACGAGATCGCAGACATCCAAAATGCTAAGCGGGTTGTCCACAACCCGCACGGGCGGGGTAGGGGGCTGGGTCCCATCTCCCGGGAGACTGAGAATTTTCGGACCCAACACACCGATATGCAACCAAACCGCCGAAGATCCCGGCCCGCCGTTGAACGCGAACATCACCGGTCTTTTGGATGCATCCTTCATGTCGCTGCGCACATAGCTGACATGAAAAACCGCCGCGAGCGGCTTGCCGTCTTCGCCCTGAAGCTGCAGCTTGCCCGATGTGACGCGATACGGAATTTTCTGCCCATCGATCATCACGCTCGATTCTTTACTCACTGGCTTCGGTAGAATCGTGGCTTCTGCCACCTCGGATTTGACATCAGGCTTGGCTTCTTGAGCCTCGCTTGCTCCAAAGGCTTGGAGACTCAGGCAACACAGTAGGGGCACGATCCGATTTCGCATGGGCGGAGAGTAAATCGCAAATTTCGTTTTGTCGATGGCTTCGGGGCGGTTCAATGGTGCGGATCTTTCCAACAGTCCGGCGGCTCAATTTTTCCGCATTGCTTCAATTTCCTTTTTCAGCATTTCCACCAATTTTCGGGGACCCAGGACCTTCGCTTGGCTGCCAAAACTCAGCACCCATCGCAGCACTTCCTCCAAGCGCCCAACCTCAAATCTCACCTCGACGCGG
>JBILPN010000232.1:0-6032 GCA_044373865.1 Luteolibacter sp.
CTGACGGCGGGGGTGGGCACCCAGCGATCAATCAACTCGCTTACCTAAAGCGCTTTGCGGAGGCAGGTGTCGGGATTGGTTGCATTCATTATGCGGTCGAAATTCCAAAGGGCGAGCCAGGCGATGCCTTTTTGGATCTGATTGGCGGTTACTTTGAGACCCATTGGTCGGTGAATCCACACTGGGACGCCTCGTTTAAGATTTCCGAGCATCCGATCACGCGGGGAGTGAATGATTTTGAAATTCGAGATGAGTGGTATTACCACATGCGCTTCCGGAAGAATATGGAGGGAGTGACGCCAATTTTGAGTGCGCTGCCGCCGGATGAAAGCCTGACGCGCCCGGACGGTCCGCATTCTGGAAACCCTGAGGTGCGCAAGGCGGTTTTGGAGCGCAAAGAGAAGCAGCACACGATGTGGGCCTATGAGCGTCCTGAAACGGCCGGCGGATCGCGCGCATTCGGCTTCACGGGTGGGCATTTTCATAAGAATTGGAAGCACGACGACCATCGGCGAGTGGTGCTCAACGCCACGGCTTGGATCGCTGGTCTCGACATTCCAAAAAGTGGTGTGCCTTCGAAGACTCCGACCGATGAGGAGATGGCGAAAAATCTCGATCAAAAGCGCTGAGCGTCTGGAGGTTTCCTAGAAAAGGAACTGAGCCAGCACACTCAGAGCAGCCACGAAAACCAGATTGATTCGGAAGCCGATGCGGATCATTTCGCGTTGGGGCACCAGTCCGCTGGCAAAAACAATCCCGTTGGGCGGCGTCCCAACGGGCAGCATAAAGCCGCAGGATGCGGCGAGTGCGAGAGGCAGGACCAACTGGCGGCTCTCGATCCCAAGCTCGCCAGAAACCGAATAAAAGATCGGAACCATCAGCGCGGCGAGGGCGGTGTTGCTTGCCAGTTCTGATAGGAAAATAATGAAAGCGATCACCGCGGCAATGATCAGTGGCTCCGGCCACCCCGTGACCCATCCCGAGAAAATGCGAGCCATCAGGACACTCGCGCCAGTCTGGCTCAGCAGTGCGCTCAGGGTGATGCCGCCGCCGAAAAGCAGGAGGACGCCCCACTCGGTGCCGGCGTTGATTTCCTTCCAATTCACCACTCGGCAGCAGACCAGTGCGAGCACTGCAGCCAGCACCACCAAGGTGTCGAAGGAGCCCGCCACGCCAAGGGCTTTCGCGAGTGGCGCGCTGAAAATCCAGCAGGTGGCCGTGGCGACAAAAATGCTGAGCGTGATCAAGCGAGCCCGGTTCAAGCGGAAGTCCATGCGAGTCATTTCGCGCATTTGCAAGGCTTCTGGACGGCAGGCTCCGCGCAGAAAGAAGACTAGCAGCGGTTGCAAAATCAACACTGCAGGCACACCAAATTTCATCCACTCGATGAAGCTAATTTTCAATTGCGCCGCAGCGATTCCATTCGGCGGGCTGCCGACGAGTGTCCCAATCCCGCCGACGCTGGCGGAGTAGGCCACGCCAAGGAGGAGGTAAACGCCGTTGCGCCGGGCGTCACTCTCAGCTGGCAGGTGGCGGAGAATTCCGAGGGCCAGCGGCAGCATCATCGCGGTCGTCGCCGTGTTGCTGACCCACATCGACAGCAGGGCCGTCACGCCGAAGAGGAGGTAGGAAACTTTCAGGAAATCCCCCCGGCCCGCGCGAATGATGCGATCTGCGATCCAGCGGTCCAGCCCTTGGTGTGACAAGGCGGATGCCAGCGCAAAGCCTCCAAGGAATAGGAAAATCAGCGGGTCGGCGAAGCCTGCCAGCGCGGATTTCATGTCCATCAGGCCGAGGCTTGTGGCGAGGACTGGCACCATCAGCGCCGTGACGGGGAGCGGCATGGCTTCGCTCAGCCAGAGCAGGCCGATGCAGGCAAAAACGGCCAAGCCGAGCTTCACCTTTGCAGGATCCAAGCCGCGCAGCGCGTCGCCAGAGTTGTCCAGCGGCAAGCCGTAGGCGATCAGTGGCAGCAAGCCAATGGCGAGGATGAGCCATGCCCAGTTGGAGCGGTCAGGATTGGTGGATTCCGGGTTTTCCGTCATTTCGTAAGCCTTTTGAAGGATAGATCGCATGGCGGCAATCAAAAGGCGCAGGAAACTATTCCTTTGACGGCTCGGTGTGGCGATTGTAGGACGGGGCATCGATGCACAAATTCTTGGCCGCCTGGATGCTGCTATGCCTTGGGATGTTCATTCCCCTAGGCGCGTCTTCCATGCGCTTGTGTTTGCTAGACGGCGATCTCTCACGAGCCCATGGCGAGCTCGCGTGCTGCTCCGAGTGCGCTGCGGAAGAAGATGCTCCCTCGCCGTGTTGCGTTGAGTTTGAGAAACTTCCAGATGCCAGCGCGCCGTTTCCGCCCTTGGTGATTCCTGCGGTGCTGTGGACGGGCTTGCCGCCTTTGCTTGCCGTGCCGCCAGTTTCAGTCGAGCGAAGCCAAGCCGGATTTTCTCCTTCTGAGCCGATTCGCGGGCCGAGTTCGCCAGCGGCATATCGTGCGGTTTTGAGTATTTGGAGCGTGTGATTCGCGGCGCAAGCCTTGCTGCCGCCCGCGCTTGTCTGCGGGTGATCCTCCGGGCCGCGGTGGCCCATGATTTCCCTCGATCTCTTGAATTCCGTGAATTTACCTCCATCTCTCAATGCACTGACACGCGATCCGACGCGTTCGGAAAATTTCCGTAAAGTTCCATCGTGGCTTCTTCCGGTGGCCATCGGGCTGGGATTTTGCCTTTTGTTTTTTGCTTTGTTTGGCGGCCGATTGTTGCCTGCACCCGAGGTCCAAGTGGCGGTGGTTTTAGCAAGCGCGGGCGAGGATTCCGGGACCTCAGCCGCGCCGGGTCAGCTCCTTTTCCAGGCAAGTGGTTGGATTGAAGCCGCGCCATTCCCGAGCAAGGCCACGGCCCTTGTCGATGGTGTGGTCGAGAGTGTTGCAGTTCTTGAAGGCCAGGATGTACTTGAGGGCCAGTTGCTTGCGACTTTGATCGATGCCGATGCGAGACTTGCCCATGCCATCGCTGAGCAGGCACACCAAACGTTGTTGGCAGAGCGTGCGGTGCATCTGGCCGCCATTTCGGCGGCTGAAAAACGCTTGCTCGCCGCCCGTGCGCAAGTCGAGGTGGCAGGCACCTTGCGCGATGAGGCGGCGGATCAATTGGCACGCTTTGAGCGGATTCCGCGAAATGCCATTCCCGCGAGCGATCTCATTTCCGCACGCTTGCGCTTGAGTCGGGAAAATTCACTCAAGCGCGTGATGGAAGTGGGTGGGGAGGAGCAAGAGGCGGAAATTCACCGCTTGAAGCTCGAGTCCGAGGTCAAGGACTCCGCAATCCGTTCGGCCGCGCTTGCGCTTGAGCAAGCGCAGTTGGCCCTTTCGCGAACTCGAATTTTGGCGCCATTTGCCGGGCGTGTGCTGCGTTTGCACGCGGCACCCGGACAGAAAAAAATGTTAGCAGATGACCATCCTGACAGCTCCACCATTGCCGTTCTCTATGATCCAGCCCACTTGCAAGTCCGGGTGGATGTGCCACTTGCAGATGCCGCAGGCTTGGAAGTCGGGCAAGCGGCGAGGGTCCGCTGCGGGTTATTTCCGGATCAAATTTTTCAAGGCGAGGTCACGCGCATCGTCGCTGAGGCCGATCTCCAGCGGAACACCTTGCAGGCGAAAGTCCGGATCCACGCGCCGGCGGATCGCCTCCGTCCCGAGATGCTGTGTCGGGTGGAATTCCTTGGTGGCGCGCGTGCGCTGGCTGGCCAGTCTGCCGAAATTGCGACGTGGGTGCCGGATGCCGCGCTGGTGGATGGCAAGCTTTGGCTGTGTGATCCCGAGTCTAAAAAAGTCCTAACACGCCAAATTCAAGTGGCGGGCGAGACGCGAGACGGCTTCACGCGCATCGCCAGTGGCGTCCGTCCGGGCGAGTGGGTGGTGTTGTCGCCACAGGGTTTGAGCGAGGGCCAGCGAGTCAATCCAACACGCATTCAACCATGAACGAGACGATGATTCAATGTCGCGGGTTATCAAAGACTTACCGTAAAGGAAGCCACTGGGTGACGCCACTCCAAGCCCTCGATCTGGCGGTGCCGCAGGGAGAATTTTTGGCGCTGATGGGGCCGTCTGGTTCGGGGAAGACAACGCTGCTGAACCTGCTATCTGGCATTGATTCGCCCACTGAAGGCTCGCTTTGCATTGCCGGGACCGAGTTGGCTCAGCTTTCACGGCGGGCACTGACAAAATGGCGCGCCGCGCATGTTGGTTATATCTTCCAGCTCTATCATCTCATTCCGGTTTTGACCGCGTTTGAGAATGTTGAACTGCCACTTTTGTTAGCGCCGCTTTCGCGCAAAGAACGGCATTTGCGGGTGGAGACGGCATTGAATTTGGTGGGACTGGCGGATCGGGCGCATCACACGCCGGGCGAGCTTTCTGGCGGGCAGGAGCAGCGGGTTGCCATTGCTAGAGCGCTTGTCGCGGATCCTCCATTGTTGGTGGCAGATGAGCCGACTGGGGATTTGGACCGCGAGTCGGCCACGAAAATTTTGGATTTGCTGCACCAACTCACGCGCGATTTCGGAAAAACCATTGTGATGGTCACGCATGACGCCAGAGCGGCCGCGGCGGCGGACCGGACCTTGCATCTGGAAAAAGGCCAACTTCTTGAGAGCGCATGACTGGATTTTTCAACCTACTAGGACTCTCGTGGCTCCAACTCACTCGGCACCGGGTGCGCTCGTTGCTGACGGTGTGCGGTGTCGCGTCCGGCATGTTTCTCTACACGGCGGTGGAGACCTTGCAGCGTTCTTTGGCCAAGGCGACTGAGGCGGGCGCGGCGGATACCAGCCTGGTGGTCTATCGAAAAAACAGGTTTTGCCCGTCGGCCAGTCGCTTGCCGGAACATTATGCGGACGAGATCCGGCGCATCCCGGGGGTGCGCGAGGTGATCCCGGTCAAAATCGTGGTCAACAACTGCGGCGCATCATTGGATGTGATCACCTTTCGTGGCGTGCCGGACGAGCTTTTGAGGAAATTCGCTCCGGAGATTCAAATCATCGGCGGCAGCGAGGAGGCGTGGCTGCGGGCGGATGACGGAGCTTTGTTAGGCGAGGTTTTCGCCCGGCGTCGCGGGCTTAAGCCGGGAGATCGCTTCGATGCGGCGGGCATCACGGTGCGTGTGTCAGGCATTCTGCGCTCGCCATTTCCGCAGGACAACAATGTGGCGTATGTGAAATTGCCATTTCTTCAGCAGGCCTCCAAATCAGGATTGGGAGTGGTGACACAATTCAACGTGCGAGTGGTGGCATCCAAGGATTTGGAGCCGGTTGCGCAGCGGATCGACGAGTTTTTCCGCTCGGGGCAAGAACCGACGGACACGCGGCCGGAGAAGGCATTTTTCGCCGAGACTGCGGCGGAGCTCATCGAGTTGATTGCCTTCACCCGGTGGATCGGGCTGGGGGCGGTCATTGCTGTTGGGACCTTGGTTGGCAATGCCCTGCTGCTGGTGGTGCGCGGGCGCGTGAGGGAAAATGCGGTGCTCCGCACCTTGGGCTACCCGGGGCGGGCGATTGCTTGTTTGGTGGTGAGCGAGGGTGGGATGCTTGGTTTGTTAGGTGGCGTGGTGGGCGTCGGGCTGGCTGCGGGTTTCTTGCAGTGGCAGAGTTTTACCTTGGGCAACGAGGGCCAGACCTTGGCGATTCGAGCGGATTTTCCGGGGGTCGTTGGCGGGATTTTCGCCGCATGCTTGCTAGGTGTAATGGCATCTCTGTGGCCGGCATTTTTGGCGATGACTCAACCCATCGTGCGCAACCTCAGATCCTAACTGAAATTAACCATGCTTCCCTTTTCGTATGCAGTTAGGAATCTTTTCCGCAGCCGAAGCCGGCTGTTGCAAACCGTGGGCGGCAGTGCCTTGGTCGTGCTGTTGGTGATGGCCGCGCTGGCGATCAACGATGGCATGAAGCGGGTTCTTTCCGCCTCGGGCTCGGTGCACAATGTCATTTTGATCGGAGCTGGTTCAGAAGAGAGCATCCAGCGCAGCGAA
>JBILPN010000233.1:0-6029 GCA_044373865.1 Luteolibacter sp.
CTCTTCATGAGCCTTATCCAGAAGCGCTTGGCACTCGGCGAGCTTCCCCTGCACGATTTCCTTCTCTTTGATAAATTTCCGCAAATTCCAGTATTCCACGGAAAGCTCGTCGATCGCCTCGACTTTCGTCCAACAAATGAAGCCGAGTTGCGCCTCCGCCTCGCGGAGAAGGTGCATTTCACTGGCCGCCGCAGACATGCGGTGGCTCTTGCGATTGTATCCGAAAGACTGGGCGAGGCGGGCGAGAAAATAGCGGGAGGAAGTCATAGCAACTCGGACATCACTGTAATTTGCCGATCTGACGTTGCAAGCTTTCTATGACTGTCATGTCCTCAAGAGTGGTGATGTTTCCAGATATTTTACCCACGCAAACGAGCTCCTTCAACAAGCGGCGCATGATTTTACCCGAGCGAGTTTTTGGCAGGCCGGGCGAAAAATAAAGATCATCTGGCTTGGCGATGGCGCCGATGACTTTCCCGACATGATTGCGCAATTCCACACGAAGCGGCTCGGAATCCTCAATTCCAGTCTTGAGAGTGACAAAAGCGGCAACCGCTTGGCCCTTCATCTCATCCGGGCGGCCAACCACTGCGGCCTCCGCAACAGCCGGGTGAGAAACAAGCGCACTTTCAATCTCCGCCGTTCCGAGACGGTGACCGGAAACATTCAGCACATCATCCAGACGTCCGATGATCCAAAAATTTCCATCCTTGTCCCGGCGCGCGCCGTCGCCTGCGGTGTAAAGGCCAGGGTAGTCGGACCAGTAAGTCTTCTTGTAGCGGTCCTTGTCCCCATAAATTGAGCGAATCATTGAGGGCCACGGCTTGCGAATCACGAGCCGACCATCCTGCCCTGCTTTGCACTCCTTGCCGGCATCATCGAGAATTGCCGCATCAATTCCGAAAAATGGCAGCGTTGCAGTTCCGGGTTTGCACGGGGTGGCACCTGGCATCGGGGAAATCAAAATAGCTCCTGTTTCCGTCTGCCACCACGTGTCAACGATCGGGCATTTGCCTCCGCCAATCTGCTGGTGATACCAATTCCAAGCCTCCGGATTGATCGGCTCGCCAACCGATCCGAGCAGGCGGAGCGAGGAAAGATCATGCGCGGAGGGGAAATGATCTCCTGCCTTGATGAAAGCGCGGATGGCAGTGGGCGCGGTGTAGAAAATCGACACGCCGTATTCCTCGATCATTTTCCAAAAACGTCCGAAATCCGGGAAATTGGGTGCTCCCTCATACATCACTTGCGTCACGCCATTGGCGAGCGGCCCATAGACGATGTAGGAGTGACCGGTGATCCAGCCGACATCTGCCGTGCACCAGTAAACATCCTCATCCCGCATGTCGAAAATGTATTTGCAGGTCGAGTAGGTCCCGGTGAGGTAGCCACCCGAGGTGTGGAGAATTCCCTTGGGTTTCCCGGTCGAGCCGGAGGTGTAGAGAACAAACAACGGGTGCTCGGAATCGAAGGCTTTTGCCACGTGTTTGGAAGAGGACGTCGCCATTTCGTCATGCCACCAGACATCGCGCCCGGAACTCATGCTCACCTCATTGGCACAGCGCTTCAGCACGATGACCCGCTTGACTTTCCCATACTTGGCAAGGGCTTCATCGACGACCGGTTTGAGCGCCACGACCTTGCCACGCCGCCAACCGCCGTCCGCGGTGACAATGGTGGTAGCCCCAGAATCTTCGAGCCGATCAACAATGGCCTCGGAAGCAAAACCACCAAAAACCACATTGTGCACCGCGCCGATGCGGGCGCAGGCAAGCATCGCAATGGCGGCCTCAGGCACCATCGGCATGTAAATCAGCACCCGATCCTTCGACTTTACGCCATTTTTCAAAAGGACATTCGCGAAGCGGCAAACCTCCTTGTGGAGTTGCCCGTAAGTGATCACGCGCTTGTCGCCGGGCTCCCCCTCCCAAATGATGGCGGCCTTGTTGCGGCGCGGCCCCACGGCGTGGCGGTCCACGCAGCTTTCACAAACATTGAGTTTCCCGCCGTCGAACCACTTGGCAAATGGCGCTTTCCAATCCAACACCTTGGTCCACTTTTTCTGCCAGACCAGTTCCTTCGCCTCGCGGGCCCAGAAGGTCTCTGGCTTGTCAATCGACTCTTTGTAGAGCTTTTTGTAGGCCGCCATCGATGGAATACGGGCTTTCGCGGAAAACTCCTTGGCGGGCTTATGGACAGGATCCTGATCGTGACTTGGCTTGGATTTCTTGGTGCTCATGGGTTAAAAAGTGAGTTTGCCGGTGCGGTCCGCGCGGTGGCTTAGGTGCAGCCTAGGAAGAGAAGCGGCGGGCGGCAAGTCCCTAGAATTCATGAATTCTCACTTTTTTTGTCCCTTTGCAACCCATGCCGGGCGCTCAGGAAATCGCCTTGACCACCCCAGAAGGAATCTGCACCGCAGGCGCTTGGGCGCGGCACCCTAACTGAGACCACCTAACTTCCCCCACGGCCGAAAAGATCTCAAGCGTGCGAGCAACAAGCTTGCCGTGGCGAGCCCAAAAAACCACACGCCCACAGCAGCAAGGCCAAATGAGTTGCCGAAATTGGCCTCCAAGGTGCCGCCCGGCCATGGCACGCCGTGAATGAGCTGCAAGTGAATGACGTAGAGAATCAGCGATTCCCGCCCTGCAAATGCCAGCAATGTCCCAAGCCATGGCAGGTGCCGCTGGCAGGGCCCGATCAGCCAAGCCAAAATCCCTGCGAACAAACAAACCCAGCCGAGCCTCTGCAGGAAAAAACGCATCGATTCGCCCATCCAAGGCATTTCCGGAATCAGCCATGCCACCAGACCAGCCCCGCCGGCGAGCCACGTGATCTTCCTCTTCCACGCTGGACCGCTGGCACCGCGACCGCACAAAAATCCCGCCAGCCCAAAGCCAAGCCACGGAAATATCGGAAAAAGCGAACCCTCACTCCGGTTCCACCAAGCATCCAGTGGCAGCCATCCGACCTGCCAGGACTCCGCAGGTTTCACCAGCAAAACACTGCAAATCAGCAGGACCAGCACCGCAACATCCCGTTGCCATGGCGCGCGCGCAGCATGCTCCAAGGCCACAAGCAGCAAACCAGTCACAGCAAGAGTTTGCAGCACATCCACTTGAAAAAATGCCTGCCATGCTGCCTCACCCCAAACTCCCTGCAACAACGATGGCAGTGGAAAACGCAGCGCATAGCCCAAAATCAAAACCCCCAACAAACGATAAACCGTCGCCCGTCCCGGTCGCCTTCCCGCTCGCACAAAAAAGCCACGCAAAAAACCACTGATCCAAAAAAACGACGGGGCCACCAAACCATGCCAAAAATTCAACTCCGTCCACCACTCCGCACCGCGCACTGCATCACTTGAAAACGTGTTCGCCGAATGCACCCAAATCATCGACAGAACCGCCACTCCACGAAACCAATCAAACAATTCGAGCCGATTTCCGGCGCTTGGCAAAGGACTCAGATTCACACGCGCCAATCCTTGGAACGCCGAGCTCACCTTGTCAACTGACGATCCATCCGCACTCCAAGACTGGATTATCTACCGAACTATCGGGTAGGAATTCCCCCTACACCCAACAAAAAGCTCAGTAAAAGTGAAATTTCTGACGAAAATGTTGGATATTCTATCAAAGATTCAGTATCGGTCTTTCGCATCCACATACCCCCTATGAAATCACGCAAAAACTTAACTCGGTTCACCTATGAAACTGCTGCCTTCCAAGGCTGGCGCTTGTCAATCTGCCGTGCAGGTTCGACGTTCACCCGCTACTTTCCCGACAAGAAATTCGGCGGTGAAAAAGAAGCTCTAGCCGCGGCGGAAAAGACCTTGGAGGAAATCAAAACTCTCATCGAAACCTCAAAACGGGTCGATGGAAAGTTGAGCGCATCCACGATCAAGAAGGCTGAGAAAATCGCGGCAGCCGCTGTCTAAAGCACTCGATCACAAAAAGGGCCGCCTCCATCTGGAGGCGGCCCTTTTTTCGTCACTTGCAGCCACTCAATGCGCGGCTAACCAATTCGCACCCGTCCCAGCCACCACCTCCACCGGGACTCCTGCTGGCAGCGGCAATGCCGTTTTCATGAGCTCCAAAATCTTTGGCACGAGCTCTTCCTTCTCATGCAATGCAAGATCGAACACAAGTTCATCATGCACTTGCAGCAGCATCTTGGTTTGATACGAATCAGCACCTAGCAACGCATGCACACGGATCATCGCAAGCTTGATCATGTCGGCAGCAGTGCCTTGGATCGGACTGTTGATCGCCGCTCGCTCGGCATTGCCACGAAGGTTCTGATTGCCAGATTTCAAATCGGGGAAATACCGCCGCCGACCACTCAGGGTTTCCACGTAACCACGCTCACGCGCCTCCTCAACCGTGCGACTCATGAACTCACGGATCGCTGGATACTCACGGAAATAGGCTTCAATCACTCCGGCCGCCTCCGTCCGCGGAATCGCCAAACGCTGGCTCAACCCAAACGCGGAAATCCCGTAAATGATCCCGAAATTCACCATCTTCGCGGTGCGCCGCATGTCGGAGCTCACCTCGTCCGGCGGAACTCCAAAAACTTTTGCGGCGGTGATGGTGTGAATATCTGCCTGATTTTGAAACGCCTCAATCATCGTGGCGTCCTGGGATAAGGCCGCCATCACCCGGAGCTCGATCTGCGAGTAGTCACAGCTTAGAATTTCAAACGGCCGCGCTGGGTCAACGGATTTCCGAGGAACAAAGGCCTTGCGAATTTTACGCCCCGCCTCCGAGCGCACCGGGATGTTCTGCAAATTCGGATCCGACGATGCCAAACGACCCGTTGCGGCGACGAGTTGGTGAAAATGCGTGTGGATGCGCCCAGTTTCCCCGACAATATGCTGTGGCAAGGCATCAAGATACGTGCCCTTGAGCTTGCTCGCTTCACGCCACGCAAGAATCTCACTGATAATCGGGTGCTTGCCCTCGAGCGTCGCCAAGGTTTGCTCATCGGTTTTATACTGCCCGGTTTTGGTTTTCTTCGCCTTGTCTGCCAGTCCCAACTGATCAAACAGAATCTCTCCCAACTGCTTGGGCGAGCCGATATTGAACGAACGGTTCGCGTGCTGGTGAATCGACTTTGCCAACTCGTCGATCTGAATTTGCAACTCGCCCCCGATGACCCCGAGCGCCGCTGGATCGATTGAAATCCCCTCCATCTCCATATCCACCAAAACGGGCAAAAGTGGTCCTTCAATGTCTCGCAAAATGAGATCCTGTCCCACCTCCATCAGCTGCGGCCGCAAGCAATCCGCCAGTTGGACCGTGACGTCGGCATCCTCCGCCGCATACTCTGCAAGAATCGGCAACGGGATGGCCGTGATGTCAAGATTCCGTGAAACCCGTGTTTTCGCCGCATGCGCAAATAGATCAACGTCTGCCTCCGCTTGGGCATCGGGTTGCTCGTTTGAAATATCCGCGAGCTTGACGGGGGTGTAACCCAGCAAAATTTCTGATAGGTAATCCATCGAGTGCCGGCGTTCTGGCGCAACCAGCGCATCAGCTAACATGGTATCGAAAAATGGCCCCACCGGTTTGAGACCGTGATGATGAAGCACCGATAGATCGAACTTCAAGTTGTGCCCAATTTTTTCACTCGGCAAGGCGAAGATTTCACGCAGCGCAGGCAGCAAAGGCGGCAGTGCGAGGCACGGCAGATACCACGCCTCATGCGGTTTCCATGAAAACGCAATTCCTAACAATCTACAAGCAAAGCGATCCAATCCTGTCGTTTCGATATCGAAGCAGAAGCTCGATTGCTGCCGCAGTTCCGCGAAGAGCTGGGCTTGAAGCGCCTCAGTATCCGCCAGATGATAGATATGCGGCACTTCTTTGATCGTCTTGAACCGCTCAAACAGGCTAGGAGCTGCTTCAATTGCCGTTTCCGCAGCGCCGCCCGGCTCAGTTTGAAACAAGCGCTTGGTGAGTGTGCGAAATTCAAACTCGTTGAAAAGCAGCTTGAGCGCCTCGTCATTGCGCGGCGAGAGCAACAAA
>JBILPN010000234.1:0-6024 GCA_044373865.1 Luteolibacter sp.
GCCACCAAGGCCGCAGTGAGAACCATCACCGCCGCCCCAAAGACCGCCGCTGAATCACCCGGCGCGCCTTTGGTCCTACCCCGCCAGCCAGACGGCAAAGGGAGTGTGGAAATTTCCGGCGAACTCAAGCAATGGCACAAGGTCACGCTCACGCTCGATGGCCCCTACGCCCACGAGCTGGACAACGAGCCCAACCCTTTCACCGATAATAATCTAACCATCACATTCACCCACGAATCCGGCACACCCAGCTACAAAATTCCCGGCTACTTCGCAGCCGACGGCAATGCGAGCGAGTCCTCAGCGGAATCAGGCACGAAGTGGCGGGCGCATCTCTCACCCGACAAAGCCGGCACTTGGACTTACACCACCTCCTTCACACGCGGGAAGCATGCAGCTCTCGACGGCGGTGGCAATGGCCTATCCCCATTTGATGGAGTCAAAGGCACCTTCAAGGTGGGGGAAACCGACAAGACTGGACGCGACTTCCGCGGCAAAGGCCGTTTGCAATACGTCGGCAAGCATCACCTCCAATTCTCGGGCAACCAGGAATACTTCTTCAAGGTCGGTGCCGATTCGCCGGAAACACTGCTTGCCTACAAAGATTTCGACAACACCCAGTCACAAAAGCGCAGTTCCCAACTCAAGACCTGGGAGCCACACCTGCAAGATTACAAGGCAGGCGATCCCACCTGGCGGGAAGGCAAGGGCAAGGGATTGATCGGAGCTTTGAACTATCTCGCCGGGAAAGGCGTGAACGGCATCAGTTTCCTCCCCTACAACGCCGGCGGCGACGGCAACAACATCTGGCCCTTCGTCAGCCGTGATGAAAAACTCCACTACGATTGTTCCAAGCTTGATCAATGGGGCATTGTGTTGGGTCACGCCACAACCAAGGGTCTCTACCTCCACTTCAAGTTGCAGGAGAATGAAATCGATGACAATCGCCGCGGTGAAAACGGTGAACTTTCAAAGGTCCCTGAATCCCTCGACGGCGGAAAACTCGGCCCTGAGCGCAAGCTGTATTGCCGTGAGATCATCGCCCGTTTCGGTCACGAACTGGCATTGAATTGGAACATCGGCGAGGAGAACACCCAAAGCACCGAAGAGATCAACGACATGATCGATTACATCCGTGCGACCGATCCTTATCAGCATCACGTCGTCATCCACACCTTCCCCGGCCAGCAGGACAAGGTTTACAAACCGCTGCTAGGAGAGAAATCGAAGCTGAGTGGGGTCTCCCTCCAGAATGGCTGGAACAACGTGCACGAGCGCACGCTCAAATGGTTGGAAGAGTCCTCCGCCGTAGGTAAGCCATGGGTCGTGGCAAATGACGAACAAGGTGGTGCCGACAGTGGCGTGCCACCGGATACTGGCTACAAGGGCTACAATAATACCAAGGACGACGGCAAATCCGTGCAAACCATGCACGACACCCGCAAGGCCACGCTTTGGGGAAACCTCATGGCTGGCGGTGCAGGTGTTGAGTATTACTTCGGCTATCAGGTTCCGGAAAATGATCTGAAATGCGAAGACTGGCGCAGCCGCGACAAGTCATGGGACTACGGCCGCATCGCCATCGATTTCCTGGGGGAATACAAAATCCCGTTCTCGGAAATGAAGAACGCCAACGCGCTCATCGGAAACGAGAAAAACAAAAACTCCAAATACTGCCTCGCCAAGGCGGGCGAGTTATACCTGGTTTATCTCTCCGAAGGTGGTGCAACCGAAATCGACCTCTCCGGAGCCCCCGGGACATTCAGCGTGAAATGGTTCAACCCGCGTGAGGGCGGCATGGCAACCACTCAAGGTCCAGCCACGCTCGACGGCGGCGGCAAGGGAACTCTCACCGCTCCATCGTCAGATGACTGGCTTGCAGTGATTGTAAAGAATTAGCAGTTTCTATCAAAAGTCACCTGCCCACCTATCCATTCAATGCAAATTGTCGCTACAGCTGCTAGCTTGATCATTCTCAGTGCCGTTTCCGTGATGGCTGGCCCCCTTGAGATATCGGTGGATCCCCGGACGGGTGGTCCTGGGAAATTCGCCGCAGCGGAGATCCGTCGCGAGTCCCTCGCCAAGGAGGGGGATCTGGGGAAGGATGCTCCGGAGATCCAAATCGCACTGAAAGTGGAGAAGGACAAAGTGGGTGCCGAGCAGGCTTATGCGATCCGCGTGGAAAACGAGGGTGGGCGACGCTGCATCACCGTGCTCGGCGCCGATGCCACCGGTGCGATGTATGGCGGTTTGGATCTTGCGGAGTCGATTCGGAACGGTACGCTCGCCACGCTGATAGACTCGGATAAAAAGCCTCATATCGCCCAGCGGGGCATTAAGTTCAACATTCCGCTCGATCTTCGGACGCCGAGTTACACTGACAGTTCCGATGCCGCCCAGGCAAATATTCCAGAAGTGTGGGAAAAGGATTTCTGGATCGACTACTTCGACTCCATGGCGCGTCACCGCTACAACGTGCTTTCGCTGTGGAGCCTCCACCCCTTTCCTTCATTGGTCAAGGTGCCCGAGTTTCCGGAAGTCGCGCTTGATGACGTTTGGCGCACCCGGATCAAGCTGGATGAGAGCTTCCACTTCTGGGGAACCGACATGGTTCGCCCGGAAATGCTTGCCGACCACGAGGTGGTCAAGCGCATGAGTATCGATGAAAAAATCGAGTTCTGGCGTTGGGTCATGCAGCAGGCCGCTGATCGTGGCATTCGTATCTATTTCTTTACCTGGAACGTCTTTACCTTCGGGGCTGAGGGGAAACACGGCATCAACAACGAGATGGATAACGAGATCACCAAGAAATACTTCCGTGCCAGCGTGAGGGAAATGGTGAAAACCTATCCGTTGCTCGCTGGCATGGGGATCACCGCCGGTGAAAACATGCCTCACGCGATGGATTCAAAAGTCAAGGAAGCGTGGTTGTGGGACACCTACGGCGAAGGCGTGCGCGATGGTTTGGAGGGGAAGCCAGACCGTGACTTCAACATGATCCATCGTTTCCACTGGACTGCGCAGAGTGATATTCTGGATGCCTTCAAGGATTACCCGGGAACTTTTGATTTCAGTTTTAAATACTCGGTGGCACACATGTATTCCATCACCAAGCCGAGCTTCATCGCACCACTTGTTAAGAACATCGCGCCCGGGATGAGAACTTGGCTCACGGTGCGGAATGATGACATCTATACTTTTCGCTTCGGGGATGCGGCCTATGCCCGCGAATACATTCTCAACATTCCACCTGCGGATAAGATCGCCGGTTTCTACATGGGGCCGGATGGCTATTGCTGGGGCCGCGATTTTCTCGAGCGCAATCCTGATGGTGGAAAGCGCCCTTTGGTGATGGATAAACAGTGGTATTCCTTCATGCTCTGGGGCCGGCTTGCCTACGATCCTTCCCTGCCTGATTCCCATTTCGAAAAAGCGCTCGCCGCCCGCCATCCCGGGGCCTCGTCGCATCATTTGTTCCGGGCGCTTCATGGAGCGGCGCAAGTCATGCCTCTAATTACGCGCTTTTTTTGGGGTGATATCGATTTGAAATGGTTCCCCGAGGGCTGCCTGAGTCACCCGCGGAGCAAGGGCTTCTACACCGTGCGGCATTTCATGGACGGCATCACCATGCCTGCGTCCAACGTGCTCTGCATCCGTGACTGGCGCAAGCAACTCACCGAAGGAAAGCCGATGGAGCAGACCACGCCGCTTGAGATCGCCGCCGCGCTCGATGGTGCCGCCTCGGACACTTTCACCGGTCTCGAAGCCCTCCGCGAAGCGGCTAAAAAAGACTCGGAACTCCAGAAAAACCTCGTCGATTGCGAATCCCTCGCATGGCTTGGCCGCTACTATGCCTCCAAGATCCGCGGGGCATGTTCCTTGGCACTTTATGACGCGAATGGCGACACGTTCGAACAAGAAGCCGCGGTCCGCCATCTGCTTGAGGCTCTGGCTCACTGGGAAAAGTATGCCGACATCCGTGATGCGGCCTATCTCCCGGCCCTTTACAACCGCGTCGGGTATGTGAATCTGACGGAGTTGATCGAAAAAGCCGCCGCCGACGTCGATATCGCCCGCAACTGGAAACCAGGCAGCCTTAAGGATGACGGAAGACGCTCCGGTTCCGAGAAGGGTTTCCGCGAATGAAATTTGAATGAAACTCGCCCTGATAAATTGTATTGCAAATTGTGCGAGATTTTTAATCGGTTTCCTAGCATTGGCCAGTCTGGTTCTGGCGGAAACGGTTATGATATACCACGACGAAGCACTGCCGAAAATCGCTTTTGCAGTTGGCGACATCAAGGCGGCTTTGGAAAAGCAAGATCACCGAGTTGAGGTTCTTTCGCTCGTAGAACTCCCCAACTTTGTCTCTGGCAAGAGGATTGTTCTTTCACTCGCTTCCGATGAGCGATTGTCTTCCGTTCTGGAATCCGATGGCGGCAAGCTGGTTGCCGATTTGGGGCCGCAAGCTTATGAGGGTCGAAATGGGGATGGCGTATTGTGCTTGGATAGGCTACAGTCGGTCGATGGAACAGACCTATCATCCAGATTCATTCAGGAATTTGGCGATTGCCCCCGACTGGAAGTATGCAGATGCGGCGGTCTTAAAGGAGTATGCCGATCTCGGCGGTCAGGGGGTGCCTGAGTGTCAAGACCTGTTTACGCTTTCCGTAAATTCGCTTAACGGTTCGGTTTTGTTGGATCCTTCAGGTGGAGTCTATGCCAAGGATAGCGAGTTAAAGCTAACTGCTGCACCCGATTTTGGATATGAATTCCGCGGATGGGCGGGAGACTTGCGAGGATCAAAAAGTCCGGTGAGCGTCATGATGAATGCGCGGAAGAACGTCACGGCAAATTTTGTTGCCACTTCCCAGTCGGATCCGGTGCCGTGGTATGAATCATTCTCCATGGCAGATGGCACCCAGCAACACGGTTTTCCGACCTCATGGACCGCCAAGCGCTCAAAGGGAATCTTTCAGGTGAGTGGAAAGCGCCTGATGATCCATGGCGGTAAAGGTGTAGGTGTGTTTGAAACCGCAGAGCTTGAAATTCCCGAAGGCGGTGTTTGTGTCAGCTTGGATGTGAAATCGACCGGCGCTTTGGATAAGGGCGACTTTGTTCGCTTCTATCAAGTGGTCGATGGCCGGGAGCCCGAACTTCCGGATCAAGAGGTCAAGGGACAAGTGGAGGGAACTAGGACATTGAAAAAGTCGGGGATTGTTGGTAAGAAAATCCAATTGAGAATCGAAGCGGAAGTGAGTGCCAGCGATGAATTTTACTTCTTGGATGAGCTCAAGATTGTGCCTTCCAAGTGAGCCAAGTGGCGTGGGTGTCTCGCCCACGTGCCAATGAGAAGCGAGCGTTTGATGGGATAGGACGCTCTTCTTCCTCGATTCATTGGCTGGCGCACAGAAATGTCGTGGTTCCTTATTTCAGCGGTTGTTTTGCTGGTTTGCAGCGAGAGGATAAAATTAGGATGCCTCTTTTGAATCCTTCGGCGGGGTGGGATAGAGTGCTGCTTTTAGATAGGGAGCTGTGCGAGAAGTTTTTGAGGTTGCAACTTTTTCAGGTGGGCCTTGAGCGATGATTTTTCCGCCACCTTCGCCAGCTTCCGGGCCGATGTCGATGATCCAGTCCGCCTCAGCGGCGACGGTCATGTGATGCTCGATCACGATCACCGTGTGGCCTTCATCGACGAGGCGGTGAAGCACTTGGATGAGACGTTGGATGTCTTCCAAGTGGAGGCCGACGGTGGGTTCTTCGATGAGGTAGAGGTTGGAAACTTTCGGTTTGAGAGTTGCAAGTTTTGGTCGGCCTTTGACGAGTTCCGAAATGAGTTTGATGCGTTGTGCCTCGCCACCGGATAGAGTGGGTGAGGCTTGGCCCAGTTGTAGATAGCCAAGGCCGGTGTCCGCCATGAGCTTGAGCGGGTGGGCAATGCGTGTTTGAGATTCGAAAAAGATGGCGGCCTCCGCGATGGTCATGGCGAGAACTTGTCCGATATTTTTCTGACGGAAGGTGACT
>JBILPN010000235.1:0-6014 GCA_044373865.1 Luteolibacter sp.
TTGTGGCATGCTGGATTATAGTCAGATTTTTAGAAAGGATAGGGCTAACGGCGGGGGTGTAAGATTTTTTGTGTAAGTCCTTTCCGCTGATGTGCCCCATCACCCAGAACCAACACATCAGAATGAAACCATCCATCACCGACGCGCTCCTCGACGAGGTCTCGGTCACGGCTTGTAAATGGTAAGCGATGAGGGCTGCGCTGGCCGCGCAAAAAGGCACCTTAACACTTAGAAAAAATTCCTGTTTTTCCAATCGATCTTTCGGGGCACTTCCTCCACGCTCCGCCCATGATTTGGGCATGGGTAATCTTCATTGGTTTTGTTTTTGTAATGTTGGCGCTTGATTTGGGGGTTTTTCACCGGAAATCCCATGTGGTTGGCTTCAAAGAATCGCTTACGTGGTCCGCAGTTTGGATCAGTTTAGGCTTGGCATTTTCTGTCCTCGTTTATTTCGCGTATGATCGGCATTGGTTTGATCTCGGCAACTCGGTGGACGCTGTCGATAAGATGGTGAACACGGGAAAGCTGGCCGCAACGAAGTATCTTACAGCTTACGTGGTGGAGAAATCGCTGAGCGTGGACAACATCTTTGTGATCGCGATGGTCTTCAGTTCACTCGCGGTGCCGGCCCGCTATCAGCACCGTGTGTTGTTTTGGGGGATTCTCGGTGCCTTGGTCATGCGTGGAGCGATGATCGGCCTGGGATCGGTTTTAGTTCAAAATTTCCACGCAATCCTTTACATATTTGGGGTGTTTTTGATTTTCACCGGTATCAAAATGTTGTTGTTGGAGGAAAAGGAGGAGCACCCTGAGAACCACGCTGTTGTTCGATGGATCCGGAAGTTCTTTCCAATCACCCGGGAGTTCCACGGTCAGCATTTCATGGTTAAAGCTGGCAGCGAGTGGTCGCGTGAGGCCTCGGAACCGGGGGCTGAATTAAAGTCTGATCCTGTGGTCGAGAGCGCACCCGCAGGGAAATGGCTTCTCACACCACTCGCCGTTGCACTGATCTTAGTGGAGGTGACGGACCTGATTTTCGCGGTAGATTCTATTCCGGCGGTGTTTGCTATCACTGCGGATCCTTTCCTTGTTTTCACCAGCAATGTCTTCGCGATTCTTGGACTGCGATCGCTCTACTTTGCTCTAGCCGGGCTTATCACCAAGTTCCGCTATCTCAAACCCGCGCTTTCGTTGATCTTGATTCTAGTTGGCGTGAAAATGCTGGCGGCGAAGTGGCTCAAGGTATGGCTAGGAGATTCCTTCAATCTGATCATTTTGGCTGTAATTCTTGGGGTTCTTGTGACCGGTGTTCTTACCTCGCTAATCGTTGGTGCCAAGGATAAGAATCAGGTGGATCCTTCCTAATCTATCATTTTGAATCAAACGGCCCTGAGCATTCATACCGTGCAACTCATCAAAGAATTCCTCGATATCATTCTCCACCTGCAGGATCATTTGCATGATTTTACTCGGGAATATGGGAAGATTGTTTATGCATTACTGTTCCTCATCGTGTTTTGTGAGACCGGGCTAGTCGTCACGCCATTTCTCCCAGGTGATTCGCTTTTATTTGCCGTGGGAGCTATTTCCGCAGATCCAAGTTCGGGCATCAACATCTGGGTTGCCGGAATCATTCTTCTCGTCGCCGCAATTTTGGGAGACACGGTGAATTACTGGATTGGTCGGAGGTTCAGCGGTTGGGCAATACGCAAGTTTCCTCGAATTATCAAGCAGACCCATCTAGATAAGACTTCGGCTTTTTTCGACCGTTATGGTGGCAAAACGATCATCATTGCGCGGTTTGTTCCGATCATTCGGACCTTCGCTCCGTTTGTTGCGGGTTCGGGATCAATGGATTACAAAAAATTCATGACTTACAACGTGGTCGGCGCTCTGCTCTGGGTCGGTTTACTTCTTCCCGCGGGCTGGTATTTCGGCAGTCTTCCAATCGTGAAGAATAACTTTGAGTTGGTTGTTTTCGGCATCATTGGCTTTTCTTTACTGCCCATGATTCTTGAGATTGCCCGGGCTAAACTCAGGCTCAAGAGCTAGTCTGTCGTTGGGAAAAATCGAGTTTTCAAAACCTTCCGGTCGTTCGTGAAGGGCTTGATTCGCCCGGGGTTCGTCCATTCCTTTATTCTTCCGTGTCATCGGCGCCGAAGTTCGCGAGCAACACGGCTTCAGACACCGGCGAGATGGGGGGAGATGATCCAAGTTGCGAATTTTACTCCGCAGGCGCTGGCGGATGATTCCGAATTGCGAGTAGCTTGTCCACGCGGGTATTGTCCATGTCGATGACCTCGAAGGTCCATTGTCCGGCCGTGATCTTGTCAGTTTCCGTGGGCACTCGGCCAAGCTCGTTCATCAGCCATCCCGAGACAGTTTGGAAGTCATCACCGCCACCTTCAGGCAAGATGAATCCTTCCAATCGTTCGGGAAGTTTTTCAATTTCGAAAAGTCCATCGATTAGCCAACTGCCATCTTCACGTTGTTTGACGGGCATGGAGAGTTGTTCTTGTTTCGAGGGCACGTCCCCGACGATGGTCTCCATGAGATCGATTAGAGTAACCATCCCAATCACGCTGCCGAATTCATCAAGCACGAAGGCGGCTCGTTGACCGGAGGAGCGAAAGGTTTCCAATAGCACGCTAGCCTTCTGGGTTTCAGGTGCGAGCAGTGGAGGGTGCATGATTTCAGGAAAACAAACCGGCCTTCCCGCTGCGATTTGACCATAAATATCTTTGATTGATACCGCGCCTACAAGATTTTCCCGACTCCCCTTGTAGATCGGGAAAACGCCCTGAGTGCTGCTCATGATCATCGACCAGACCTCCTCGTGCTTTGCGCTTTGCTCGATCCAAACAATTTTCGATCGAGGGATCATAATATCGTATACGACAAGTTTTTCAAATCCAATGACGCTCTGCATCATTCTGGATTCCGCGGCATTGATTGATCCTGTCAGCATGCCTTGTCTAACGAGAACTTTAAGTTCTTCCCTCGACATCCCATTTTCATCGGTGTCTCGCACTCCGAAAAGTTTGAGTAGTCCGCCGGTCGACCATGACAGAAGGCTGACCACAGGGGAGGCCACAGAGGACAGGCCAGCCATTGGGGCAGCCATACCACTGGCGATGCTTTCAGGGAACTTCATGGCCAAGCGTTTTGGCACCAGTTCGCCCACAACCAATGACAAATAGGTTAGGAGCCCGATGACGATGGTGAGGGAAATTGGCTTTGAATAGTCACCGATGATAGGAACGACCTCCAAAACCTCAGCCAATCGGCTAGCTACCGTTCCGCTGCCTAGCGCACCAGCAACGATGCCGACCAGCGTGATGCCGATTTGAACCGTCGAGAGAAAGCGGTTGGGGTTTTCTGAAAGGACGAGTGCTCGCGCCGCACCTTTGTTTCCTTTGTCAGCCATCGACTGAAGCAAGCCCTTGCGAGACGAGACGATGGCGATCTCAGTCATGGCGAAAAGACCATTGGCGACAAGAAGGACTAGGATGACAGAAATTTCGATAAGCGCTGAATTCATTGTGGATTGCACGGCTTGATCTTCGCCGCCGCACTATCAATCGACTACTAAGTTTGGTCAAGGCAACTGTCCTTGGGCAGCACTTTACCAGAATTGACCGGAAGTCAGGTCAATCTGGCAACTTAACCGTATCAAGCCTTGGTGAGAGGCACTGCATCACCAGCAAGGCGAGCAAATAGGCTGAGGCTGCAATCGCGAACAGAGGAATGTAACCACCGGTGTTGATGATAAACCCGACTTTTGCAGCAAGCAATGCTCCGCCGAGACCTCCCATCAGGCCACCGATGCCGACGACGCTGCCCACTGCGCGTCGTGGGAACTGATCCGACACCGTGGTGAAGAGGTTCGCGCTCCAGCCTTGGTGAGCGGCAGTTGCCAGAGCGATGAGCGCAATTGCCAAATTGATGTTGCTGGTCATCGAAGCGAAAACGATTGGCACGACGCATACCGCGCAGATCAACATGGTGATCTTGCGGGCCTTGTTGACGCTCCAACCCATGCCGATGAATCGAGTTGCCAGCCAGCCAAAGAAGACGCTGCCGCCATCCGAGACCAAGTAAATGATGAGGAAAGGAATTCCGACCTGTTTCAGATCCAGCTTGGTGGAGAAGGCGGGGTTGCTATTGAAAAACGTAGGCAGCCAAGTGAGGTAGAACCACCAGATGGCGTCCGTCATGAACTTCGGTATCGCGAAGGCCCAAGTGGCCCGATATTTGACCAATTCGCGCCATTTAACCGGTTTTTCGACATCAGGCGGTCCGTCCTGCCGGATATATGAAAGTTCGTCTGCCGAGAGTTTCGGATGGTTTTCAGGAGAACGATAGACAGCGAGCCACCAGAACAACACGAAGACGCCGATGGCTCCAGTGACGATGAAACTGGCCCGCCATCCCCAGTGCGAAATAATGATCGGCACGCAGATGGCAGTGATGATGATTCCCACGTTGGCACCTGCATTAAAAATGCCCGTCGCAAAACTGCGCTCCTTGCGGGGGAACCATTCGGACACCGTTTTGATTGCAGCAGGGAAATTGCCCGCCTCTCCCACGCCGAGAAGGCCGCGTGCGAAAGCCATCCCAGGAATCGAATGCACCATCCCGTGCAACACTGCGGCGAAACTCCAGCCGGTGATGCTAGTGGCGTATCCACGGCGGATTCCAATGCGGTCGATGATATACCCGGCGAGCAGGAAACCGAAAGCATAGCAATACTTAAAAATGGAATCTAGAAAACTCATCTTCTCACGGAATGCGGCCAAGTCAGCATCCGTTAGTGGCTGATCCAAAGGGATTCCGAGCATTTGATGGCGAAAAGTGCTGTCTAACATCGTGAATGAAAATACATTCCGATCGATGTAATTGATGGTTGTCGCCATAAATAGAACTGCACAAATGCGCCAGCGGTAGTTGCCGACTTTGTTGCTGGCTGGTGAGCTAGACTTGGCTTGCTGCGTAGTGATCATTGGGATTTTGATGCGATCAAACCGAGTTGCGAGCTTCTGGCGCGACAAGGCGGTGGGCGGAGATTGGCGAACGGATCACCACTGGCAAGCAGAATTCTTGGGGCTTGGATGGGGCGTGGGAGCATGGTTGTTGCAGGAGTTGCGGGTGAGGCCAAGCATTCGGGCGTGGTGGATGGCTCCTCGTTTTCGCACAGTCATCGCGGGCAGGGAGATTTTTCACAGGGCAAGGTGCCGGATTCGGTGATTTCATCGTGACTCTGGACGCGTATTGCTGGGCCTTGTGACCTGCAAACGTAGCAGGTTTTTAGAGGTTGAAACTGTGCTTCTTCCAGGAGTTTCAGTCTCGGCCAAGTTACGGGTCTTTCTCTTGCGTGCGAGTTCTCAACGATCTGGGCTTGCCGCATGCGCCAGCGTTGAGTAATTCCCATCGGCATGGATCACCACGTGTATTTTTGGCTGAAAGAGGAACGGAAAAATGAAGCGGACCGTGCAGCGTTTGAGAAAGGTTTGGACGGATTGTTTGAACTCAGTCTCGTCGCTAGCGGGCGTTGGGCCTTGCCGGCGGCAGTCATGCCACGGCCGGTGATTGACCAGTCATGGGACTATGCATTGACCATGAAATTCAACAGCATTGAGGAGCACGACGCTTATCAGGTTGATCCGGATCACAACGTTTTCATCGCAGCCTTCAAGGACTGGTGGGCGCAAGTGCAGGTCAAAGATCTTGCCTGAGTTCGCCTAGCGCATGAATTGCCGGAGGGTCCACTTGAGTTCCTCCGGCCATTCGAGCGAGTCGAGAGTATCTGCTGTGGCCCATGCGGGGTCGATGGCGAGTAAGTCTTGAAAAAACACGCTGGCGTCATCACTCGCGCCGGCCTGTTCGGCGGCGATTGTAAGCAGGGCCGTTGCGTTTTCGAGTTTTTCCGGTGGGTAGCCGATGCGTTGGCCTGCGAGGAGGAATTGGTATGCCCGCTCGGAATTTCCAGTGAGGAGGGCCACCCATCCGGCACG
>JBILPN010000236.1:0-6009 GCA_044373865.1 Luteolibacter sp.
TCTTCAAGGCATCAAGCTGCTTTTGAATCCCACGAAATGGCTCATCCACGTTGGCGAGAAAATAGGTGAAGAGCTTGTCGGTTTGCTCCTTCTGGCGGCTTGCCACCGGGAGCGCTAAGATTTTACGCAACTCACCGGAGGCGGAAATTGCGGCAATTTCTTGCGCGGGCAGGAGTCTTCGGTAGAACCGAAAATCTTGCAACGCAACTGGACCGTTCAGCCGGGAATCATCGTTGTGCCTTGCTCCCAGCCGCAATGGGACATTCGCCACAATGTTGCCCCCTACCGAATTTGGATCGGAGCCGGCTCCCTGCTTCACCCCATCCACGTAAATCGAAAGCGCCTGATGACCAGGTTTGGTTCCATCGAAGGTGACCATCAGGTGGTGCCATTTTCCATTTTCCAAAGCCTTGGGCGCGACGACTTTATTCGCGGCCTTGTCCCAAGAATCGATGACGTGCGCACCAGGGCGTCCATCGACCAGATAAATGTCCCACCCACGGTGGCCATTTTGGGGATCCATGCGTGCCACGATGGCCCCCGTGGGTTTGCCCTCAATGCGGACGAAACCTCCATACGTCACCTGATCAGCCCGCGCAAAAGCTCCGTAATCGCCGAGATCGACCACATTTTCGCTGATGACAGGAGCCTGCCCAATCACCGCCTCAATGCGTTTGCTTGGGGAACTCCACTCGCGGACTTGTCCGTCCACCGTGCCACGGATCGGCCCTTCCGATTCGCTCAAGGGCAGGTGAATCGCCAAAGTGGAATCGATTTCTCGGGTCGCCTCGATGCTAGCCGTCGTGAGCCATTGTTGAAAATCTGGGTTTGCTGCGGTTTTCCGGCTTGCGGCCTGTTGTTCAGCCTTGCTGATTTCCGTTTTCAATTCAGCCCAGCGTGATCGGTCTTCCGGCAGCGGGACGAAGACCGTTGGCGGATGCTCCGCGTTGTTTCCATCCAAGGCTGTGATGGGGGTGTTCCGGAAATAGGCGGTCAGCGAGTAGAACTCCTTGGTGGAGATCGGGTCAAATTTATGGTCATGACACGCGGCGCAGCCAGTCGTAAGCCCCAGCCAAATCGCGGAAGTCGTCTCAACACGGTCTTTGGCGTAGATGGCATCGTATTCCTCGCCAATCGCTCCACCTTCACCAGTGGTCGCAAGGCAGCGATTGAATCCAGTTGCAACATGTTGATCTAGAGTGCGTGATGGGAGAAGATCGCCGGCGATTTGCTCAATGGTGAATTGGTCCCAAGGCATGTTGTTGCGGAAGGCTTGGACCACCCAATCGCGGAAGGGCCAAATCGCCCGATAGTTGTCGATGTGAATGCCGTGGGTATCGGCATAGCGTGCGGCGTCCAGCCAGTGGCGGGCAAAATGTTCTGCGCTGGCAGGCGTGGCAAGCATCTCATCCGCCGCGCGTGCCACCGTCGCTTCGGGGTCTGCGGCAAATGCGGTTTCGAAAGCATCCACGTTTTCGGGTTTGGGTGGAACGCCCGTGAGATCCAAGTGCATGCGCCGATAAAAACGGCGCGGATTCTCAGGCGGATTGGGCGAGAGGCCAGCGGTCTCGAGTTTTTCCGCAACGAAAGAATCGATCGGACTTTTCACCCAATCCTTGTGAGTTCCCGTAGGTTCTGGACGTTTTACAGGGACAAACGACCAATGCGCTTCATAAGGAGCGCCTTGCTCGACCCACTTCTCAAGCAGGGCAATTTTTTCCGGGTCGAGCGTCTTGTGTGAGTTCGGCGGAGGCATGATCGAGTCGGGATCTGTCTCATGCAAACGCTTGATCATCAATGACTCCTTGGGTTTCCCCTTGACGATGATCGGCTCGCTCTCTTCACGGACAGCAAAGGCCTCGGCCTCGATATCCAAGCGCAAAGGCTCGGATTTCGGTTCGCGCGTGCCCGAGTCCGGTCCGTGGCAGTGGTAGCAATACTCGGACAAAATCGGCTGGATATGCTCATTGAAAGAGACCTCCTCGGGCAGTTTGAAAGAGCTCGCCGATTCGGAAACTTCAGGGGCGGCTTGTTTCGCCACATCGATAGCCGTGACCGAACTTTGTTCGCACGAACTCGTCAAAACGCACAGTGGCAAAACGAGGAATGCTGGGATCTTCAAATTCATCATTGGATTCTCTAAGGAGATCCTACAAACGACCATCCGCCATTAGAACTTTCAGTTCCTTCTAAAATTTTGGGTTGGCTGCGAATAGGCCGCTTGAGGCGGGAGCCAGCAAAATTCAAGCGGCAGATTTCTCACGCGCGGTGCAGCATGCGTCACGGTCACGGATCCACAGCGCGGTGGAGCCGATGAAATCCCAAGAAGATCCCGCCAGTGGAGCGGTAACCAAGCGCGAGTGCGCTTTAAAAAAGGGCATAAACACCCATCTAAGTATTTTATACTAAGAACAATAGAAAGAACCTCAATCCTCCTCAAACTTGCGAGTGATCAGGTCGGCAATCGCCTCAAGCGCAGCATCCGCATCCGCGCCATCCGCGCTAACAGAGATGACGGAGCCATGACCTGCGGCCAACATCATCAGGCCCATGATGCTTTTCCCGTCCACTTCTTCACCGTCCTTTTCGACGAAAATATCCGAGCGAAAGCGGTTGGCCGTTTTCACGAATTGCGCCGCAGGACGGGCGTGAATCCCGAGTTTATTGAGAATGGTGAAATCTTTTTTTGCCATGGGAAACGGCTTTCGCCGGGGAGATTGTAGGAGCTTGGGTGGAGCGGTCAAAGGCAAAAATGCCGAAGAATTCGAATCCACATCGGAGAATGATCAAAAAAAAAACCAGCCCGGTTTCGCGGACTGGCTTTTCTGAAATTTTTCAGAGTTGAGCGAACAACTCTGGGACTGGCTTAGGGAAGCAAGTTGATCGCACGCGATTGCTTGATCGCGTTGGTGATCTTCCGGTGAAGCTTGGCAGAAACTCCCGTGACGCGGCGCGGAAGAATTTTTCCGGTTTCGGTCGTGAACTTCGTGAGAAGGTCAGGGTTGGTGGCAACGACGAGATCCGCAGGGATGTCATGCCGGCGACGCGGCATCATGCGGTTCGCCTTACGGAAATTGATACGGCGCTGGATAGTTTTAGGCTCGGACATGGGAATGAAGGCGCGTGTTAGCGGAGTTCGCGGTGAAGGGTGCGGCGCTTCAAGAAGTGATTGAATTTCACTTTCTCAAGACGTCCCGGGGTGCGGAGGCTTTTCTTGTTACGTGTGGTGACGTAACGAGAGGTCGGCTTGCCCTCGGCTTTCGCTTCGGTGCATTCTAGAATGATAATCTCGCGTGGCATGAGTTAGGACTTGGGGGGCGGATGTTGCTTCAATCTTCGTCTTCGTCAAGAGAAACTGACTCAGAATCTTCATCATCGGCATATTTTCCGCCGCTGAAGCCAACTTCATTGGACGGACGGAAGCGGCGGTTGCCATATTCTTTCTCCCATTGTGCCTGACATTCAACGGTTAAGCGGGCAAATGGAATGGCCTCAAGCCGCGCTTGCGGGATCTTGCGGGAAGAAATTTCGCAGATGCCGTAAGAGCCGGACTGAATCCGGCGGAGGGCCTGCTCGATTTCATAGAGCGCGTCCTGCTCTTTTGCGAGGACCGAGAGGGCGAAGTCGCGGTCATAAGCATCGCTGCCAGCATCGCCTTGGTGTTGGCCGCTGCCGGAAGCCTCGGAACCCTCTGGTGCGTTGCGAATGGTGTCGCGCGCCATTCCTGAAACGGCATCCACCAGATCATCGCGTAGATCGAGCAGGCGTTGGCGCTGTTTTTGCACAAAAGCTGGGCTGTGGGTGCCGTTGCTGCCGGGCGCCATGGTCTCACCGCTGATGACTGGCGGTGCCTTGGGCGGGACAAATGGCGGCTTCACCGGTGCGGGCGGTGCCGGGAAATCGACGACGGAGGAGCGCGACTTGACCGCGACAGGCTTTTTCGGCGCAGCGGTTTTGGCTGGCGCTTTGGCGGCAGCTTCGGCCCCATCCTCGGTCGGCGCGGCTTTCTTCGCCGTCGGCGCTTTCTTTTCAGGCTCTGTCGCCTCGGGCGCGACGCCGTCTGCATCCGCCTTGACGGCCGATTTCCGCGGAGTGGCGGATTTCGGGGATTTCACGGCGGGCTTGGCTGACTCCGATTCGGAAGCAGGGGTTGAGGTAGGTTTCTTCGCGGCCATGGCGCAGAGATGAGGATGCGGGTGATAAAGTCTGTTCCCATTTCTCCGAAATTCAAATCGGAGTGATGACGAGCGCGGTGGGTTAGCCCGTGAAGCACTTTCCATCAAGCGGAAAGTTCATGAGCGCCCAAAATAAGTGATTCGGCGAGGTTTCAGGCAGGAGGCTTGAAATACGCTGCGGGGCCCCTAAGATGCGCGCTCGTCATGCAGCTCAGCGCCATTGTAGAAGCCCTTCTGATCGCCTCACAGAACCCTCTTCCTTCCGAGGAAATTGCACGGTTGGTGCGAGCTCGCGTCGCCGAGGCGGAGGATGTAAAAGTCCGCGAATCCGAGGAAGGAAAGGACTCACCCAACCTGCCTGAGTGGTTGACGGCCCTTGCTGCGTGCTCATCCCAACAGGTCGCTGAGGCGATTTTGGAGCTGAACCAAGTTTACCAGGATCAAAGCCGCGCCTTCACCTTGATCGAGCGACCGAAGGGCTGGAAACTTTACACTCGCTTGGAATATGGCGATTTCGTCCGCCAGCTTTTCCCCGGGCGAAAACCTGAGCGGATGAGCGGCCCCGCCATGGAGACCTTGGCGATCATCGCTTACCGCCAACCGATCACCAAAGCCGCGATTGAAGCGGTGCGCGGTGTGGCTTGCGATGGGATGATTCAGAAACTCCTGGATCGCGACTTGATCCGGATTGGCGGCCGGGCGGAACTCCCGGGACGCCCCTTGCTTTACGAAACCACGGATCTGTTTTTTGAGCATTTTGGCATCCGCTCGATTGATGATTTGCCCAACGCTTCTGAACTCCGCAAGGTGAAGTTGCCAGACCCGGAGCAAAGCCCGGCTCCTGCCGCAGACGCTGAACAGCAACTCGCACTCGGCAATATTGGCAGCCCCGCTGCCGCCGCTCACAACTCTTCCAACGAAGCTTAACCCACCCTCACGTGAATCTCGACGACATCCGCTGCCAGATCGACACCATCGATCGCGACCTGCTTGACCTCCTCACCCGCCGCGCCGACTTGGTCCATGAAGTGGGCGTGGTCAAAAAGCGCGATGGCCTGCAAATCTACGCACCCGAACGCGAGGAATCGTTGTTGCGGCGGCTCATCGAGATGAATCAAGGCCGTTTGCCAGAAAAGTCGATTCGGGCGATTTACCGGGAAATCATGTCCGCAGCGCTTGCCTTGGAAGACGATTTGACCATTGCCTACCTCGGCCCAGAGGGAACATGGACGCACCAAGCAGCGATCAAGAAATTCGGGCATTCGGTAAATTATTCGGCTCAGGCGAATTTTTCCGATGTCTTTGACCAAGTCGCCCGACGGACGGCGAGTTACGGGGTGGTGCCGATTGAAAATTCCACGGAAGGTGCCGTTTCCCACACCTTGGATTTATTCGTTGAGTCACCTCTGCACATTTGTGCGCAAATTCTGCTGCGCATTGAGAATGGGTTGATGGCGGCGATTCCGCGCGAGCAAATCAAGACGCTTTACTCTCACCCTCAAGTCTTTGGCCAGTGCCGCTCGTGGATTTTGAGAAATTTCCCGGAGGCGGACCTCGTCGAGGTCTCCTCAACCACCAAGGCGGCCCAAATCGCGCGCGACCAAGCGGGCCAAGGTGCCGCCGCACTTGGTGGTCCGCTCGCTGCGGAAATGTATGGGCTGACCCTCCTTGAAGAGTCCATCCAAGACCGCGCGACCAATACCACGCGCTTCCTCGTCATCGGGGAGAAACCCTGCCCGCCAACCGGTAGCGACCGCACTTCCGTGCTTTTTGCCATTCATGACCGGCCAGGCTCGCTGGTGAAAGCGCTCCAAGCCTTCGACCAATTTCACAT
>JBILPN010000237.1:0-6000 GCA_044373865.1 Luteolibacter sp.
GATTCGTGTTTCCCGAGTGGGTCGTTCGTGAGTGGGTGGGAGCGTGGGCGTCTCGGTTTGAGTTTGCTGTTGCGGTGTCGTTGGAACCTGCAATTCGGTCGGCTCCTTGCGACTTGGCTTCTCCGGCTTGAGTTCCTTGCGATCGGGTTCCGCCGGAGTCACGGGGTCTGCTTGGGGAACGGGCAGCGCTCCGGGTTGAGGCATCTCCGTCTGTACACTTGGAAGCGTGGGCAAGGCAGGGATTTTCTCAGCGGGGCGAACCTTTTTTTCGCGATCGCGCGGGGATTTATCCGTCATTTCGGCAGCCACGATTTTGCGATTTTCCTGCAATTTCTGGGTGCGTGCTTGTTCAAATTTTTCGCGGCCTCCGAGATCGGCGATCGACTGCTTCGCCTTGATTTGGTTCTCCTTGCGTGACTCGCGGAAGCGTTCGGTAAATTCGGCAGCGATAGGAGCCTTGCGCTCGACCTCGAGAGTGTCGATTTTCCCTTTCACGCGCTTCGGTTTGAGTTCGTCATTCCACTTGGCATCCATGTTTGGAGCGGAGACGACCATGCGGTCGCCTTGGATGCGGTGCCTTAATGCGGTGGCGTCGCGTTTTCCATTGAGCTGGCGATCCATTTGGATTTGGTAATAAGGGAGCGGGCGTCCGAGGCGGTCGCTCAATTTTTGGTAGCGTGGGCCACCGCTGATCACTTGGCGGTTTTGGATGTGGATGTGAGTGATATTGACCGTATTTTGGATGATGGTGAGATTGACGGTCGAGGGGACACAATGTTCGTAAACCGGGCGTCCGAAATACTGGATTTCGATAAAATTGAACCAACTTGGAGCGATTCCAAATTGTTCATCCACGCGTGAGTTCCATGCGTGTTCGCGGTAGGCGAGAGTTTCCGGAGGGAGAGGGGCCCAGCCGATGTGCGTCCCGCTTTCGCGCCATGATACCCATGAAGGAGCCCATTCCGAGCCGGGGACCCAGACCCAGCCGCGGCCACGCAGGAGTGCCCAGCGGCCGTAATGGTAGGTGGCCCAGCCGAATGGTTCATCAGAAATCCAAGTCCAGCCACGATCGCTGCAAGCCCAGCGGCCGCGCGAATATGGCCGCCAGTTGCGGTCTCGGATGGCTGCGGGTTGCCAGACGTAGCCGTAGTCCGAAGTTTCAAACCATGCGCCATAGCTGGCAAGTGAGTCGTAAAACATGCCGTAGTCACCGACAGGCACGCGCTGCTCCACCACCTCCATCGCCAGAGCCTCGCGGCCGGCGAGTTCGCGATCCTTGGCGCTGAGTTCGTAGTTCTTTGATTCCAGTTGTGACTCGATGGTTTCGAGCTGGGTCCTTTGTTGATCCAATTGGCCCTCGCGTTTTGCCAGGGCCTCCTCGCGTTGGCGGATTTCCAGAGCTTGAGCGGCGCTTGTGGCATCGTTCGCTTGTTCGAGAGCGGCCCGTTGTTCCTCGATGAGCGCCCGTTCGCGTTCGATTGCATCTCGTTCCGCGGCAAGGCGTTGCTCCGCAAGTTCTTGTTCGAGTTCGCGTTGTCGCTCGATGGCTTGCACATTTCGTTGCTCGAGTTCCGCGAGTTTCCGGTCCACCTCAGCGGATTGTCGGTCGCAGCCGCTTGCGAAAAAGGCGCTCATTGCGGCGAGTGAGATCAGGTGGCGAGGTTTCATGGCAGGAGTGAGTTGAAGGCGCGATCCAAGCGCGCGGTGAGGCTGAGACGCCGGTGAAGTCCGGTTCATTCAGAAAATCGTGCCTGCCGCAGTGTTCATGCCGCGCTTGGCGGCAGCGGCAGTTCGAAGATCACGCGAGGCTGGGCGCTGCGGCCGCCGGGGAGCTCGCGGCGGGTGATTTTAACATTGAGCAGTGTTTCCATCATGCGCAATTCCATGGCGACGGCCCGTGGGTATTGCTCGAAGACTCGTTGCAGAGGATTGTGTGCTTCCTCGAGGGCCAGGCCGGCTCCATCGTGGGATTGGCAGCGGATTGTGCCGCCTACGCCAGCCCGGAGTTTCGCGAGTTTGCGCGCCTTTTCCTCGAGAGTCGGAAGTTTCTCAAGGATCGGTAACCAGCGCGTTTGGAGCTTTTGGAAGTATTGGAAAAGCAGCTTTTCAGGCATGCTTTCGCTGGTGAGTCCCTTGAGGCCGCTGAGCAGTTCTAGGGTAAAATCCACCCCGGCTTGAGGGAAGAGAGCGTCGGCTTTTGGGTTGAGGCTGTAGAAAATTTCCGGGCGTCCGACGGCAGTTCTGGGCACTCGTGAGCGGTCTAGGTAGCCGAGTTTATGCAATTCCTCGCAGTGCTGCTTGACGGCCATGTAGCTGGCACCGGCATGGCGTGCGAGCTCGCTGACCGACATTGCACCCGAGCCCTTCAGTTCTGCGAGGACCGTGCGCCATTGTGGTTTGATCAAGTCTTGGAACGCGGGAAGGAGCATGATTTCGGGGATGCGTGAAGAGGCAGCGGGGAGTGATACAAGAAATCCAAGGACTTCGATAAACCCGGAAAACTGGTGCTGCAAACTGAAATCACCAGCGCTGCGGATTCTGCGGAGCTGGAATTTGATCAATCCGAAATAAACTTCTCGATTCCCGGTGCGGGATTCTCTCTAAATCGCCGCTCATGTCCGCACGCACCGGCATTCTTCTTGTCGTTTCTGGCCCATCTGGGTCTGGGAAAACCACGCTTTGCCGCCAGTTGGCGAGTTCCGGGGAGGCGCATTACTCGATTTCTTGCACGACTCGCGCCCCGCGGCCGGGCGAGCAAGATGGCATCGACTACCATTTCCTCAGCACGGAGGATTTCCAAGCTCGGCTCGCGGCGGATGATTTTCTGGAGCACGCCGTGGTGCATGGCAATCTGTATGGTTCGTTGAAATCCGAAGTGATTGCGCACCTGCAAGTTGGCACCGATGTCGTCATGGACATCGATGTGCAGGGGGCGGCCCAAGTGCGGGCATGCGGAGACTCTGCGATCGAGCAGGCACGGGTGGATCTCTTCGTGATGCCGCCGAGCAAGGAAGAATTGCATGAGCGTTTATCCGGCCGGGGCACGGACAGTGCGGACACCATCGCTCTGCGCATGACCAATGCGCTTGAAGAAATGCGGCATTGGAAGAGCTACGCTTACCTGCTCGTGTCATCCAGCAAGGAGCAGGACTACGCAAAATTTCTCGCCCTCGTCACCGCGGAGAGGTTGCGTGTCACGCGGATTCTTGCGGTTTGAGGCGGCGGCGGGTGGCGGGTGAGGGCGCTAGATTGGCACGGCAGCGAACTTTTCCGGATTCCTTCCTTGTCATGCCAAGCTTGAGGGATTTGGGATGGTGAGTCGTATTTCTGCGGCATCACTTCAGATTTTCAAACCCATGAGTGCCACAACCGGTTCGTTGACCACCCGTCTCTCGATCATGATGTTCCTCCAATTTTTCATTTGGGGTTCATGGTTCGTCACGCTTTTCCTCATTTTGGGGACCAATCATCTCGCGGGGATCATTGGTGACGCATACACCACGGCCCCGCTTGCGGCGATCCTTGCCCCGCTTTTTCTGGGGTTTGTTGCCGATCGATTTTTTGCTTCGGAAAAAGTCATGGGCAGCTTGCTGCTGATCGGTGGTGGCTTGATGTTGCTGGTGCCGGGGGCGGTCGCGGCTGGGAATGGGCGGCTGGTTTTTTACTTGCTACTGGGTCACATGCTTTGCTTTATGCCCACTCTTGGGCTAGGTAATACTTTGGTATTCAGCAACTTGCCACGTGAGGTCTTTCCCAAGGTGCGGGTTTGGGGGACGCTTGGATGGATCGTTGCGGGACTGGTGGCGGGCTGCCTCGCTTGGTCGGCAAGTGTGAATTTGTTTTGGCTGGCGGCCGTCTGCTCGCTGGTGCTTGGGGGGTATTGCTTCACGCTGCCAACGACGCCGCCTCCATCCAAGGGCAAGGCGGTGGACTTGCGTTCCGTTTTGATGCTCGACGCCTTCAAGATGCTGAGTCAGCGGAATTTCCTCGTCTTCATCGTCTGCTCGACCCTGGTCTGCATTCCGCTCGCTTATTATTATGCGAACACCTCGGGCTATTTGCAAAATATGGGGTTTGAGCAAGCGGCTTCGGTCATGAGCATTGGCCAGATGTCTGAAATTTTCTTCATGCTGCTCATCCCGTTTTTCTTCCGCAAGCTGGGGGTGAAGTGGATGATTTTGATCGGCATGGGAGCCTGGGTGCTGCGCTACCTGCTGTTTTCCTATGCGGCATCTGGGCAAGTGGCATGGATGCTCTTTGCCGGGGTCGCCCTTCATGGGATTTGCTACGATTTCTTCTTTGTGACCGGCTTCATGTATGCGGATTCCGCCGCGCCCAAGGCCATTCGTGGCCAGGTGCAAAGCATGGTGGTGTTTTTCACCCAAGGAATTGGGATGTATGTGGGCTTCAAGGTTGCGGATTTCAATCTCAACGAGGTGCGTGAACCGGCGGCGAACCTTGCATCCGCCATCGATTCCGCGCGGGGTGCGCAGTCGCTCAGCTTCCTTGAGCAGCTGGGGAAAATGTTTTCGGTGAGCTTGCCGGAGCCGGTGGATCCTAGCTTGGTCTCGCAGGCGGCGCAGCTCTGGCAAGGCTACTGGATGCTGCCGGCGCTGATGGCTGCTGGGATTGCGGTTTTATTTTTTGTGACGTTCTGGGACCGCCGTCGCGAGACTTCCGCAGGTGCCGAGGCAAACGAGGAAACTTTACCGTAATTTTAAATTCCGCATTCACGAAACCCATTCAAGCACTCGAACTTCCTCATGTCTCATCCCATACGCATCCTCTGTGTCGGCGCTGGCCACATGGGGCGCTCACACGCCCTGGCATATCACCGACTGAACGGTTTTGAAATCTGCGGCATCGTCACCCGCTCCGCGGAAAGCCGTGCCGCGCTCAATGCTGAGCTTGGCGGCGAATACCCGGAGTTTTCGGACTTTTACGAGGCGCTTCGCAGCACCCGCCCGGACGCGGTTTCCATCTCGACCTACCCCGAGACTCACGGACCGTTCGCCGAGGCGGCCTTTGATGCCGGTTGCCATGTCTTCATCGAGAAGCCGCTCGCAGAAACCGTATCCGGGGCCGAGCGCATCGTGGAGAAGGCTCGCGAAAGCCAGCGACAGTTGGTGATCGGCTATATCCTCCGTCATCATCCAAGCTGGGTGAAATTCATTGAGGTGGCTCAGACGCTCGGCAAACCGCTGGTCATGCGCATGAATCTCAATCAGCAATCATCCGGGGCGAACTGGAACACGCACAAAAACCTGATGGCGTCGATCTCGCCGATCGTGGACTGCGGGGTGCACTACGTGGATGTGATGTGCCAAATGACGCGCTCCAAGCCGATCCGCGTTTCCGGAATCGGCGCGAGGTTGAGCCCGGATTTGCCGCTTGGAAAAATCAATTACGGCCACTTGCAGGTCACCTTCGAGGATGGTTCCGTCGGTTGGTATGAGGCGGGGTGGGGGCCGATGATGAGTGAAGTGGCGTTTTTTGTGAAAGATGTGGTCGGTCCAAAGGGCTGTGTTTCGATCGTTGCCGAGAGTGGGGAGGGAAACAGTGCCGATGTGGATGGGCACACGCAGGCACAGGGCTTGCGGATTCATCATGCCAGCTTGAGCCCTGACGGGACTTTTTCCAAGCCGGACGAGGTGATCCGCTTGGAAGATGAGCCGGATCACGACGGCCTGTGCCACCGTGAGCAGGAGTTTTTCCTCAAGGCGATTCGGGAGGGGATCAATCTTCACGACCACATGGAAGACGCGCTGAAGTCCATGCGCATTGTGGCTGCGGCGGATGAAAGCTTCCGCACCGGGAAAACGGTGGACTTGTGAGGGGGGGCGCTGGGGCATGAGCGAGGGGAATTTCAGTCTGAGATGAGGGTTCAAGCCTCGCGAAAAGTCGTTTTTTCTAAAAACGACGGGTGAAGGGCAAAAAAACCTTGCGCAGATGAATGCACCGTGGTCTTTTCCCCGCCCCGCCCATCCGGGTTGGATTCAT
>JBILPN010000238.1:0-5993 GCA_044373865.1 Luteolibacter sp.
CCGGCCACTTGGTCTTCTCCACACTCCACACCAACGACGCCATGGGCGGCATCAGCCGCCTTGTTGACATGGGCGTCGAGCCCTTCCTGGTCTCCGCCGCCGTCCGCGCCTTTCTCGCACAGCGCCTAGTCCGTCGGCTCTGCCCGCACTGCAAGGTGCCACGGGATGTCACCGACCAAAACCGCCAGGACCTCGGCATCCCCATGCACATTCCCGGCCAAGCCTACTCGCCCAAAGGCTGCGACCGCTGCCGCATGACCGGCTTTTCCGGTCGACTCGCCATTTACGAGGTCATCCTCCTTACCCAGCCCATGCAAGAGCTCGTCGCACACCGCGCCCAAGCCAACGACCTCCGCGCCCAAGCCGTCCGGGACGGCTACATCCCAATGCGCGAATACGGTTGGCACAAGGTGATGAAGGGGGAAACCACCATCGAAGAAGTCATCTCCGTCACTTCTTCCGACATCGGCGGCGCGGAATGAGGCTGGCATCTCAACTTTGAAATTTCCCATCCCCGATGCCCATCTTCGCCTACAAAGCCCTCAGCCCTAACGGCTCCGTCACCACTGGCGAGATCGACGCCACTGACCGACCTGAAGCCCTGCGCATTCTCGACAAAAAAGGTCTGCAACCCGTCAATCTCAAGGAGTCATCGTCCTCGGCAACCGGCCCCAAAAAATCCGGCGCCAAACCGAAATCCTCGGAATCCCCGAAAAAAACCTCGAAATCTGAGTCTAAGACCGACTCGAAAACCGACGAAATTCCCGACGGCCCAGTCAAACTCAAGCGCCAAGAGGTCATCCTCTTCACCGAGGAGCTCTCCGACATGCTCACCGCCGGCCTCCAGCTTGAACCGGCGCTCAAATCGATGGAAAACCGCCAAGAACTTGGCAATCTCAAGGCCGTCTCATTCAAAATCCGCCAAATCGTCCGCGATGGCGTCAATTTCTCCGTCGCCTTGAAAAAAGTCAGCCCCAGCTTCGGGCCGCTTTATTGCTCGCTCGCCGCCGCCGGGGAGGCGTCCGGCGCTCTCGACACCATCCTCAAACGCCAAGCGCATTATCTCAAAATCCTTGCCGAGCTCCAAAGCCGCCTGATCCTCGCGATGATCTACCCGGCCTTCCTCGTCTTGGCCGGCATCGGCGTTTCAATCGTCTTCGTCACCACTCTCATCCCTCAACTCACCCAGCTCATCGAGAGCACCCCGGGCGGAAAAATCCCACTCGGCGCCGCCATCCTAATCGCCATCTCTGAATTCCTCAGCAAGTGGTGGATCGTCATCCTCCTCACCCTCGCCGCCTCCTTCATCTTCTTCAAAGCTTGGAAGGATAACGACGCCAACAAAGGCACTTGGGACCTCATCAAGCTCAAGCTCCCGCTCGTCGGCCCGGTCATCACCAGCCGCTTCTACGTGCAGTTTTTGGAAACCATGGCCAATCTCGTCGGCAACGGACTTCCTCTCCTCCGCGCCCTCGAACTCTCACGCGACGCCACTCAAAACCGCGGCCTCCGCGCGGAACTCGACAAGGTGATCGGACAAGTCGGCGATGGCCGCTCGTTTTCAAAGGCCCTCATCCGCAACGGTGCTTTCCCGCCGCTCTTGATCGACATGATCTCCGTCGGCGAACAAACCGGAAAAATCGACCAATCCTTGCGCCGCGCCGCCGAGCGCTATGACAAGGAACTGGACAAGGATTTGCAGCGCATCATGGCTCTGATCATGCCCAGCGTGCTCATCGTCATGGCCGCACTCATCGGCACCATGGCCTACCTGATGATCACCGCAATCTTCCAAACCATCTCCAATCTCGGCTAATCTAACCGCCGCCGCCGACAATCCAGCGAGCGCTTAAGACCGCCTCAAAAAGTCGGAACTCCCTGGATCTCAAGATTTCCCCATGGCCTTGGGCCGCCGCAAGGGCGATCAGGAATTCAATACACGTCGCGGAGATAGCGCTTTTCCTTCTTCAACTGGCCAATGAAGGCACTGGCCTCCTCCGAGTTCAGCTTGCCGTGTGTTTCAGCAATGCGAAGGAGCGCTTGATCGACGTCCTTGGCCATTCTTGATGCGTCGCCACAAACGTAAAACGTCGCCCCGCCTGCCAGCCACGCCCACAGCTCGGCACCATTTTCAAGCATGAGATGCTGGACATACAGCTTCTCCTTTTGGTCCCGTGACCATGCCAAATCCAGCTTGGTCAGCGTCCCATCCGCTTGAAAGGCCGTCAGTTCATCTTGGTAAAGGAAATCACTGGCGCTGTGGGGATTGCCAAAAAACAGCCAGTTTCTCCCACTGGCCTCGGTGGCCTTCCGCTCCTCCAAAAATGCTCGGAACGGCGCAATCCCAGTGCCCGGCCCCACCATGATCACGTCGCACCCAGGATCCGCCGGCAAGCGGAACGATGGGTTGCTATGAACGTAAACACGCGGTTTCACCCCACCCGCCAATCGATCGGCAAGGAAGGTCGAGCAAATCCCCCCACGCTGGCGCCCATAAGTCTCATAACGCACAATTCCCACACACAGATGCACTTCCCCAGGGTGCGCTCGCGGACTGGAGGCAATGGAGTAAAGCCGCGGTTGAAGCTTTTTCAAAACCCCGACAAACTCCTCGGCATCCGTGAAGTCCGCCGGGTGATCGATCACCAAATCCACCAAATCACGCCCCCAACAAAATTCTTCATACGCCTTCCGATCATCCGCCTCCACCAAGGATCGCAAGAAGGGCGAGCCACTCTTCGCCTGCCATTTCTGCAAGATCGATTTGTTCAAGGAGCCAATGTCGTAGTGATGAATCAAGGCATCTCGCAAGGAGACCTCGCTGCCATCCGGAGCCGGCACCTCACTTGGCTTGAATGGCAAATTCGCAATAATCTCATCCACCACCGCCGCCGGATTCAACGGGTAAACTCCCAGCGCATCTCCGACCTCATATTCAAGCCCAGAAGAAACCAACGACAACGCAATCTGGTGGGTCTGCTTCGCTCCAGGACCATTGAGATTCCGATTCTCAATCAAAAAAGCCGGGAAGGGATTCGCCTTGGAATACCCAACATCCGCCGGCTCAGAAACCGCCTGCACATTCCCAGGAATCCCCGCCCCACTCGGGTTCAAGGCTGCAAGAACTGCCGCAGACCATTGGGCATAAGGGACATCTGGATCAACATCGACGTCCACCCGACGGTGAATTTGCCGCGCACCCAAACTTGCAAGACGCGTATCAAACTCAATGCCACACTTGCAATAATCCGGGTAACTCGTGTCCCCGAGCGCAAGAACCGAATAGGAAAGCTGCTCCAAGCGAGGCGCCGCCTCACTCATCAACCACCCATGAAGCTCAGCCGCGCTGTCTGGCGGCTCACCATCCCCATACGTCGAGGTGATGATCAGTAAATTTTGCTCAGTCACCAAACGCGAGCGATCGTAACTCGCCATGTCATGGATCTCAGAGGCGAAATTGCCCTTTTTTAGCGTCTTCCCGAGCTTTTTTGCAAGCCCCTCAGCCGTCCCCGTTTGCGATCCGTAAAGCACGGTCACGGGTATGGCAGGACCACTCGCCGCAAGCTGCCCACTCGGAGCCAACGCTTTCGAGAGGAAATCATTCAACCAAGCGCGTTGCTCCGCAGTAAACGGGGCGTCATGTGGGATTTGAATCGGAAAAACCATTGCTCTTAAGTCATCTGCCGCAGCAGGCGGCGCAAGGTGTGCGCAGGCGCAGCGAGATTCAAGCCCGTTTCATGCCAATTCCGCAAACAACGAGCGAAGAACAAAAACCAGCGGATTGGAGCCCCAAAAAACCAAAAACCTCCCTCGCAGCCACGCGAACGGACCTCAGGACTTCCAATTCAAAGCGCCTTTTTTCAGGGCGTAAACGTAGGCAAACACCAAAATCCCCGCGAATCCTGCCATGCTGACCAGCGCCGTCGGGCCTTGGGCGGCCAAATCACGAAACTGAACGGCCCACGGATACATGAAAACCACCTCGATGTCGAAAATCACAAACAACATCGCAACCAAGTAAAACTTCACGGAAAACCGCGGCGAACCCTCACCAATCGGCAACATGCCGCACTCGTAAGCACTGTCTTTCACCGCATTCCGCTTCGCAGAGCGCCCAAAAACAACACTCAAAATCAAGGTGCTGACGGCGAATCCCATCGCAATCAAAACTTGGAAAAGAACGGGTAAGTAATCTTGTGGCATGGAACTTGAAGCGGTCGCGCTGGTATTAAGAAGGAATCTAGGAAATGGGTAGGAAAAAAACCCGCGCCCTGATCAGGCGCGGGTTTTTTTCCAATTCAAAGTCGCTCAAGCCTCGTCGCCCTGCGCTGCCGCCTCTTGGGCTGCCGCGTAGGCGCTGGATGCCTCATGCACCCGCGCTGTCCCCTTATACTCCTTGCCGATCTTCTCCACCAAGCCACGCGTGACCAGGTTTTGAAGCTTTTCATAAGCACGCAGACGAAGCATTTCCTCGCCTCCGCTAACGGCATTGCGTACTTTGAGGTTTGCAAAAACGCGCTCGAAAAGATCATTGAAGCCGAATACCTTTTTCTCAGAAAGGACATTGCAAAGCTCGTCTGTAACGTGGTCTGGAAGGCGACGTGAGAATCGGGTACGTTTCGTGGTAATTGCCATAACGAGGCGACAATACACCCTCCCGTAACAAAAGCGACTCAAAAAAAAGCGCGCCAAGCCGAAGACTTTCATCTAGACGAGCGGATTTCGCTAAAAACACTTCCTCCCCTCCTCAATCCTTTCGGAATCAGGAATTTCTACGCTTGCTCACACCAAAGTCACACCCATTTGCTGAAATTTGGCTGTCTTGACCCAAAAAGGTGTTCTTAAGAGCACTTTTATCTTGCGATTCTCACTTAATATGTTCAATTGAACTCATCCCACCCCCCCCTCATGAAAGACAATTCCTTTGAATTCCCGTCGCGCGACCTGCCCAACTCATCGCGGCTGTCTCCCCCCACTCAAAATATGCCGACTCAACACAAGAATCGCCACAATGATCTTTGCTACAACGAGACTCCAGATCCGGCGGAGAATCGCATGACGACCACTGCAACAAAATCCCATTCTTCCGACCCACAGCCAGGCAGCAACCCACCTCACAAGCAGCCGCAAGGGGTTCAACGCGAGCCTCAGCGGGATGAAAACTCTGCCCAGCCTTGGTCCGACCGCCCTCTTTCCTATCCCATTTATAAGCCGAATTCGCGTGGCAACGGCTCGGTCATTCGCTTCGGCTTCAACCGCGAAAAAGCCTGCATGTTCGTCGAAGCCGCCACGCAATGCGGCGAAAAGCAATTCGACTGGGAGCGCAAGATCATCATGAAATGGGCGCTCTCTGACATCGGGTCCGTCCTCGCAACACTTCAAGGACGCACCACCCAGACCAAACTTTTTCACCAATCCGAAAAAGCCAACAGCACCTTTGAAGTCATTTTCCGCGAGGACCCCACACGCGCGCCTTACCTGATGTCGATTTCCCGACAAGATGCAACGGACAAGGCGCTTCGGCGCGTCCTCATTCCCGTCACCCATGCAGAGGCCAGTGTGTTGGAAACCGCTCTTCACAACGCCGTCACGGGAATTCTAAATTGGTAAAACCTCAAGCTTCTCACCAGACCCGACTCTCGGCCTTCCAAGTTCAAACTCATCTCTCACGGTTTCCATCAATTCAGAAAGCCTCCATCTCACCGCCTGTCTGAAAGGTCATGGGATTCGCCTCTTACCTGTTTCCGAATCGGCCCAATCGCACTCCGCGTCACAGCGCTAAAATTGTGGATGGATTGACGCAAACATCGGGTGGCGACAAAGGATGATGTTTAAGGCGGACTAGCTTTGACCCAAGGACCGAAAACCTTTCGCAAAAAGAGGATCAAGCATCTGTGCCGAGCCTTCGCCACAATTCGGAATCATTTTTACCACACGGAAGATGACCGACCGCGCATCCAATGCCGTTTCCAAAGCGACACGCCGTCACTGAC
>JBILPN010000239.1:0-5987 GCA_044373865.1 Luteolibacter sp.
GCGACATCCATCAGGGTGAGTGCGCTGGAGCTCGCGCCGGGAAGGGTCACGCCGTTTTTCCTCCACTCATAAGTCACCGGGGCGAGACTGGAGGTGGTGACCGCCAGCACCACGGCATCACCCACAACAATGCTGGAGGGAGCGGAAAAATCCGTGATCACCGGAACCGTGACCGGAAGGTATCCGCCAAGGACAACTGAGTTCCCTACCTTGGAGACCAAAAAGCTGGAGTGACCGTCGGCGCTGGTGACGCGTTCGCCAAAGCCGACATTGCCAAAGGATCCGCCCAGCCCACCGACACTCGTTAGGATCGTAAACTCATCAACACCCGACGGAGTGTAGCCGGGAAGGAGTTGGACTGAAAGATTTCCGCCCAGTTCGGTGCTGCCGGAGATTTCAAGCAAATCATGCTGTCCGTTTTGAAAAGCGGTGGCGGGAATGCGTCCGCCGAGATCCATGGCGAGGCTGCCAGCCATCACCTGATAGTTTCCGGTGACGCTTGTCTTGCCCGCGACGCCATCGCCGCCGGGCGCCAGGCGGCCGCCGCGGTTGACAAGCGTGCCGATGGAAGCCGAGTCAGCAGCCGGGTTCGCGTGATCCGTGGATGAGCCTAGCAAGGTCGCGTGGTAGGCGGCGGTGACGAGCGTGCCACCGAGAAAATTGAAATTCTTGATATTTCCAGTGCCCGCTTCGATCACAGCACCAGGTGGATTTGCAGCGCTTCCGTTGGTGCCTGGGTTGGCGCTTGGCACCCCTTGAATCGCCCCGGCACTGATCAAGGTCCCGCCTTCAAGCGTGTAAGCAGCAGCTGAGTTAAAGACAGCGGTGTGGCTGAGCGTCGTGCCGCTGCCACTGCTGTTCAGGCCTCCGTGACCGATGGTCAAGGTGCTGATCGTGCCGCCGTTGGTGCCACCACCAACAGAGATGCCGTTGCGCACGACGCCATTCGTCTGCCGGACGCGGGCGCTGATAACGCTGCCAATGGTATTCCCGAGATTGGCTTGTGCGAGGTCCACGATGCCGTCACGAACATTCAAGATCGCAGTCGTGCCAGCGTTGAAATTTCCTAGGGCGAAGCGTCCGCCGTTGGATAGATTGCTGCCAGTGTTGGTGAATTTCAGAGTTCCTCCTTCGACGTTGATCGTGCCGCCGCCGAGGTAACGACCGCCTGTAAAAGTCAAGGTGCCGCCATTTACCGTTAGAGAACCATTGAAAGCATCGCTGAAGCTGTTTCGCCCGATATCGCCGAGATTCCAGGTGCCGGAATTCACTTCAAGCGAGCCTCCGGACACCAAGGAAAGCGTCGGGCCGCTGGTGTTGCGGATCTCATTGACGCTGGCGGTGGCCGCCAAGTTGGATTCACCAAACACAAGTTCCCCGCCGTTAATAACCCGAAGCAGGTTCGCACTGCTTCCGGACGGACCAGTGAGCGAGATGGATTTTCCGGCACGGGGATTCAAAATGACTGTACCCTTGTTCGTGGAGCTTCCAATGCTAAGAATGGAGCCTCCAGCTTGAGAAATCCCGCCGCTAAATCGCAGCGTGCCGCCATTGCCTGCTTGCCAAGTCTGGGCAGCTGCAATTGCGAGATCCACCTGAATTTCATTCACACCGGAACTCTGCCCCGCACTAGAAACTCCACCACTGCCTAGACTCAGCACCTCCGTGCCAGCAAGATTCCACCCTCCTGAGGGAGTGGTGAATCTCAATCCATTGAGGCTGCGACTGGCGGTGACCTGTGGCTGAATCACCGCAACTCCCGGCCCGAATACTGCAAGATCCTCAGTCAGTGAGTCAGCTGGCAGCACACTCCAATTAGAAGACTCCTCGAAACTGCTTCCTAGCAAACCGGACCAACTGCGCTCGGCGGCTGGCAGAATTTGCAACCCAGCAATTATAAACAGAATGGTGGCTTTCATGGATTTTTAACACCAGAGAACCGCCAACACAAGCCGCCTCCGTTTCGATTTCAACCGACGACACAAGTGCTGCGAAATGAAGCACCTCAAACTCCCGTCCTCGCGTAAAATTCAATCAGAATTTGAACTTCCCAGAAGGGGTGAATTTACGGCGAGGACCTACAATTTTGCATCGTTCCCGACGCGGCCGACCATCAGCCAGAATTTTGGATCTGCCAAGCTGCGGGGTTCATCCCAACAGCACTGATGAAGACTTGATTCAAACGCCGACGGTCAGCCAAGCCACATTGCAACGCAATTGCCTGAAGACTGAGCGCAGGTTGCCCGAGCAGCAATTCCTTGGCACGGCGCACCCGGCGCTCAGATAGATAGTCATGCATCGTCACCCCCATCACCTGCCGGAAACGCCGCTCCAGAGTAACGCGGGAAATTCGCACTCGCTCACTCACATCCGCCACATTGATCGGCTCAAAACCGTGGGCCCGAATGAACTCCACCGCGTGAGCCACCTCACCGTCCTCAATGGCCATGGTGGATGTAGACGCCCGCTCGACAACGCCGAGCGGCGGAACACTGATCATGGTATCCCGCGGCTGCTTGTCAGACATCAACACATCAAGACAACTCACGGCGAGCCTTGCCTGCAACTCCTGATCCTCCTGCACCGCACTCAAAGGCACCCGGCAAAGCGGCAAAACCTCGCTATGGCAACCGGTCGTAATCATGACCAAATCGCGCGGAACCTCATAACCCGCCTCACGGCAAAGTTCAATCAACAATGGGGCATCCCAATCATCCATCAGGACTAAAGCAGCCGGCCGCTGCAGGGTCCGGACCCACTCGATGAACCTCCGCCTCTCCCCCTGGGCGAGCGGCTGAATCACATCCGGCATGGTGGTTTGCAATTGAAAGGTCTTCAAGTCCGCACCTTGCTTCCCGAGTGCCCTCACGACGGCATTGTAACGCTGTTCAATAAACCAACCGCCAGAAACCACCACGCACCCGAACCGACGAAAACCCTTTTCCAACAAATGCTCCGCCGCCATCCGACCCACCGCTTCGTAGTCATGCCGCACCGTGGGAACTCCCGGCTTCTCCAACCATGAAGAAACATTGACAATGGGAAATTCCACCCTCTTCGCCTCGCGCAACATCGCCGTGTTCATGATGCGCACGATCGCACCATCACAATCAAGCGTCCGGAGAAACTTAAACGCGTCCACGGAAGCCTCAGCGCTCAGAACAAATCGCCAATCCCCCCCTTCCTCTGCTCGCCTGGCGATTGCAGCGTTGCTAAGGTTGTTCACCGACTGCAAAATAGGCAGTCCGATCAAGGCTATTCGTTTTTTCTTCGAAGTCACGGGCATGGTTCTGATTCAAAAGAACACGCGAAGACCTTAGGGTTCAACGCAATTCTCAGGCTGAATTCACGCAGACGCAGAAACCAGCTGATCCATCGATTCGCCCGCTGAGCTTTCGGAATAGCTCTTTGACATCAACAATCGCTCCATCTCGATGCCCGCGAACAACACGGCAAACAAGCCATGTGTGTCGTTATCATAAAACGGACGCTTGATGTAGTAGTTCACATCCTCGGTGCACATGGTTCCCATGCAAATTCCGTGAACCGTGCCATCCGCGTCGATTTGCGACTCCAAACCCGCCCAGCCTCGAATCAGCGCCGGGCGATAGATCATTTCATCAAGCCATCCTCGCATCACTCCACGCGCCATCGCCATCACGAAAATCGCGGAACCTGAAACCTCAAGCGCGGAGTCCGGACGATCCAGCACATTTGGCCAGAGCCCACTTTCATGCTGGAAGCTTAACAAGGAAGCACAATGCTTTTGGAAATGCGCGAGAATCAAGCCATGGTTTGGATGGCTTGGAGAAAGATGCTGAAGAACTTCACTCATCGCCCAACTCGCCCAACCATTGCAACGGGACCAGTGCGGAAGTTTTGCAGACTTTCCAAAATACCGGGCGTGCATGTAAAGCGCCGCATCTTCATCCCAAACCTGGCTGTTAAACTCCAAAACCTGATGCGCCGCATCATTCATGAAATCCGCAATCTCACCCGGGCTCTCACCATAAAGTGAAGCCTGAATTAAAAAGGGAATCCCCATAAACATATCATCCACCCACGTCGTGAATTTCTCCGGCGTCGTGCGCGTGAAAATCCCATGACCCGGAAGCCTCACTTGCTCGTTACGGGCATAACGAATCATCCTATCAACCCAACGAACGTAGCGAGCACGACCGGGAAACTCTTTCTCCACGCGAAGCCGATTGATCAATGGAAGCGACGGTGCCAGCGTAAAATCCAGCAACGGCGTATCAATGATGAAGTGGTTTGCCGAATCCACAGCATTCAAGGTCTTTACCTGATATTCAACAAATGGAACACCCTCTAGGTGAAACTCGCAAAAGCGACTTGCATAATCGCTATATCGCGAATCACCAGAGAGGGCCGCAAGTTCCTGCATTCCCCACGCCACTCCGCCGTTGTGATAGTTCCAGCTGTAGTTGGTCCCCCACGGCAATGGATCGATCATCCCACCAAGCAACTCAACTTTTGGCAGGGTCCACGTCACTGGACCATCGAGACCCTCGCACATCCGCCCGAAAACAAACTCCCGTTCAGGCGCATGAACCACCTCTAAACCGGCGCGGTGCATGCCATTCAGCGGATTCGGGAATGCTCCCATCACCAACCAGTTTGACAGCTCTGCCACTTGGTCGGCAATGTTCGCAACACCACGCAGCCCGATCTCGACAGGGGTAGCCTCTTCCGCCACCACCGCACCATTCGTTGCGGGCGGCTGCATGTAGAAAGACCACTCCTTGCCGCGCGTCTCTGATTTCACAAGCAGGGAATTCGCACCAGAACGCAGGGCCAATTTCACCTCGTGAGACATTCCAATGCTGCGCTCGTCAAAGCGAAGTTGAATGTCCCGATCCCCGTTCGCATGATAGACCAAAACCCCGTTAAGCCAAATTTGGCAACCATCGTTGTGCTCAACTTCAAGCGTGAAAACCCGCTCGCCTGCCGATTGCAGCTTGGTCCAGGCATAAGCAACCGCCGGCCGCCCAAGACCAAAGGTCCTACCAAAGTCCACGCAATGCATGCGATCCAAAGATTGCACCACAGCTTTCACCTCCAGCCGATATTCGAACGGTGTGTCACGGATGAGCTTATCTCCGATCCTTCTGACAGTAGCGAGTGGACTTTTCATGAAATTGACAAATGAATATTGTTCAGAATAAAGCGCCTGCATTCGGCGGAATCAAAAGAAGAGACCCCCTCCAACAGAACGGCGATTCCAGGCTTGTGCACAGCAAGCCACGAAAAGAGAAACTGATAGTCAAGCACGCCAAATCCTGCGGGACACGCAAGCAAGCATCCATCCACCATCCTGAAATCCTTGGCATGGATCACCGCCATGCGTGTGCCGAAAAGCTCAAATGAGCGCCGCATGACGTCCCGCTGTTCCAGACAGTTTGCGGATGTGAGTAAATTCACTGGATCAAAAACCACTTGAAGATGCGGAGAAGGAATATCATCCAAAAGCCGCCGCATCCTCTCGGGAGTTGATATCACATGGCTTGTCACCGCCTCGATTCCAAGAACCACGCCACAACGCTCGGCTTCCGCAACCAGTTCCAACATGCTGCTCAACAGATCCTGATAGACAATCTCGGCACCATTCCCAGGATGAGCGGACTGATCGCCATTCAATGAACCACTCTCCAGCGCAACGATGTTGCAAGCGAAGTCACGCGCATGACGCAGATGTTCCTTGAACAAGCCTAGCGATTCCCGTCGTGTCTGCAAATCCGGATGAATCGGATTAATGTAGCAACCTAGCACTTCGATCTGAACCCCTTGCCGTGCAAAAGCGGCGAAAATATCCCCAGCCATCCCCGCATTCAATACTCCGGCCCGCAAGTCCAAACCCTCAATCGCTTTACCAAGTGCCAACTGGACACAATCAAAACCTCCCGCACGCACCCGGCAGGCAAGCGCATCTGCGGAAAACTGTCCCAAATCATGGGCCCGAATTCCGA
>JBILPN010000240.1:0-5957 GCA_044373865.1 Luteolibacter sp.
ATCTTGGCGACGAGCCTGCCTATCAACCCGGGCGGCGCGGCTTCGATGAAGTCTTCATCCACGGTGGCGGCGGCATCGGCCAGACCTACCCCGGCAGTTGCGGAGATGTGCCGGGCAACGAGTATTCCGATCCAGTGATCAAACACAATGGGCGTTTTGAAAAAACGAATGGCTTCTGCACGGATGTTTTCACGGCGCAGGCGCTAAAGTGGATGGCGTCGGCCAAAGACGCAAAACCCTTCTTTTGCTACATCCCGTTCAATGCCGCGCACGAACCGCTTTCCTGTCCGCCTCGCTTTAAGGAACCGTATGTGGGCAAGGTGCCGGACAACGTGGCCACGTTCTACGGAATGCTCGCTAACATTGACGAAAACGTCGGACACATCATGGTCCAACTCAAGAAGTGGGGAATCGATCGGAACACTTTGATCGTGCTCATGAACGACAACGGTGGCTACGCCCCGGCCTGCGAGGTTTTCAATGCCGGGATGCGCGGATCAAAAGTCACTGCGTGGCAAGGTGGCACGCGCGCGGTTTCCTTCTGGCGCTGGCCCGGCACACTTCAACCGGTCACGGTGAATCAACTCACGTCGATGATCGATCTGTTTCCTACCTTGACCGACCTCGCCGGGGTGACGCTGAAGGGGAAAGTAAAAGCACAGGTCGAGGGTCGCAGCCTAGTTCCGTTATTGAAAGAACCGGAAGCCCCATGGGCCGAGCGCAATTTGGTCACGCATACCGGGCGCTGGGGCGGGATGATCCCTGGCACCCCGCCCCAGAAATTCATCAAGAACGGGTGCGCCATACGCAACAACCGCTACAGCCTAGTCCGCGGCGAAAAGGACTGGCAGTTATTCGATCTAAAACAGGACCCTGATCAGTCCGATGACATCGCCGCCCGCCAGCCTGATGTGGTCGAACAATTGTCCACCGCCTACGACCAATGGTGGGCGGAGGTCCTGCCGGATCTGGAGAACGAAGACGCCTACAAAACCGCGCCGAATATCAATCCCTTCAAGCAAGATTACTGGAATCAATTTGGCGGAGCCCCACAGCCTTCAACTCATGACAATTAATATGCATTTCCTAGGACGAAAGAAAAACGGAAGAGCCCTTCCCACCCTGCCGGGAAAACACGTTCTGGTGCTGCTGGTCATGCTTGGGCTCACCTTGGTTTCTTTTGCGGAAAGCCCGGCAAGGCTGCCATCCCCACCAGAGGTTTGGAAGGATTTCAATCCAGACCAAGGGGACTTCAAGGAGGAGATCGTCAAGGAGGAAACCAAAGACGGCATCTACTTCCGCGACAGTTACATCAGCGCATACGTGGTGGGGGAGGAAATCCGGGTTTACTGCAGGTACGCAGTGAAAGCGGGCACGACGAAAGCTCCCGGCCTCATGGATGTCCACGGCTGGATGGCGTCTGCCAATCCGGACCTCAGCTTTGTCCGGGACGGATGGGCCGTGATGGCCCACGACTATTGCGGCAAGACGGGCGATCGCCCGCACTACACGAAGTATCCGGATAAGCTGCGGTATGGCAATATGGACGCCAGCGTCGGCTACCGCGTCAAATCCAATACCCCTGATGGCCAGCAAATCACCGACCCCAAACAAACGGATGACTATCTTTGGTATGCAATTCAGCGGCGGGTGCTCAGCTATCTGTTGGATCAAAAAGAAGTGGATAAAAACCGTATCGGCGCAAAGGGGTATTCCTATGGCGGGACGATCATGTGGAACCTCGCGATGGATTCCAGAGTCAGGGCGGTAGTCGCCTACTTCGGGATCGGTTGGATTGACCACTATCGGAACAGAGGTGTTTGGTTGTATGATATACCTTCGAAGAACACCCCGAAAACATCCGGCGAGGAACTCCTGCTGGCCGCCATCGCCCCAGAAGCCCATGCACCGTATATCAAGGCCGCCTGCCTGTGGCTCAATGGCTCGAATGATCACCATGGCGGCCATGAACGCGGCGAGCAAACCTTCAAGATGTTCCAACCCGGTGTGCCGTGGTCTTTTGCCATCCAAGCCCGCGCGACACACGCCACCGACAAGCTGGGTAAAGACTGCAAGCTTTGGCTTGAAAAACATGTGCTCGGCAAGGAGATCGACTGGCCTGCACGCCCGACTTCCTGCATTGTCCTCGACCCCGCTGGTGTGCCGGAATTCCGCCTCTCTCCCGCTTCGATCGGAAATATCGAGAGTGTCGAGGCTTGGTATGCTCTCAAAGATCCGGTGAGCTTCGGTCGCCACTGGCGCGATGCCAAACTCGCGCGCAACGGCGACATCTGGACCGCCAAACTCCCCGTCGCCAATGTGGACGACTATGTGTTCGCCTTTGCTAACATCCGCTACAAGGGCGGCATCGTGATTTCCTCGGATTTCACCGCCGCGATCCCCTCTAGGCTTGGCAAGGCCGTGGCCACCGACACCAAGGCCGACACCCTCTCCGGCGAGGCCGCTCTCTGGAGCAATGTCGGACCGGTCGAGGGCGTCGGTGGGATCTCTGGAATCCGCCCACTCGACAATAAAAATGGCACGACCTGCAAGGTATTCAACGATCCCAAGTGGAAAGCCCCGAAAGGCGCCTCGTTGACCTTCAAATTCTACTGCACCCAGCCCCAAACGCTCATCCTCGATGATGGGAGAAACTTCAAAGCGACAATCCAAATCACCGCCTCGAACGATTGGCAGGTCATGACGATTGCCGCCTCGCAGTTGCGCTGGGGCGGCAACCAGCACCCGCTGGCTGACTGGAGCGAGGTGTCATCCATCTCCTTCAAGCCCGCGCCCGGTCACGACATCAGCAAGGTGATTTTAGCGGACATCAGGTGGATACTCCCCGGAATCGAGAAATGAAAGCACGCACCCTTATCCTATTGGCACTGTTTAACCTAGCCAGTCTCTATCATGGAAGCCCATTGTCGGCGATGGAGGAGTCATTGCCTCCGCTGAAGGATGGCCGCGCCCCGGAGGATTTTGAAACACTCTGGACGGGATACGATCCGTCCGCGGAACCGCTGGAAACCGAAGTTCTGAAAGAGTGGCAGGACGGAGACGTGATCATGCGGGTCATCCGCTACCGCATCGGCATTTTCAAAGGAAAAAAAGCGATGATGGCCGCAGTTTATGGGTTTCCCAAAAAAGCCGACAAAGTCCCGGCACTCGTTCAGATCCACGGCGGCGGACAATCCGCAGATTCCAACGCGGTCCTAACGAACGCGAGACGCGGCTATGCAACAATCTCCATTGCCTGGGCGGGACGAATCAACACCCCCGGCTACCGAGTGGACCCGGCAGGAGTGCAACTTTTTTGGGATGGGAAGACAGATGATCCGAATTACAAACTGACCACGGACTGGGGTGTGCTGGATGCCTATCACGCTCCTTGCCGTAATCCGGAAAACGCCTTCGCCCACGTGTCTCCCCAACCATGGACCCTGGATCCAGTGGAATCGCCACGCAACAATCCTTGGTTCCTCTGCACCTTGGCGGCACGCAGAGCACTGACATTCCTGGAACAGCAACCCGAGGTGGATGCCTCGAAACTAGGGGTTTATGGTCACTCGATGGGTGGTAAACTCACGATTCTAACAGCCGCTGCGGACTCCCGCGTCAAGGCCTCCGCGCCATCCTGCGGCGGCATCAGTGATCGACCAACCGAAAATACTCTCTATGCGGCCTCGATCGCCGACGGTGTAAATCTAAAACATGTTTCCTGTCCGATCCTCTTCCTCAGTCCCTCCAACGATTTTCACGGCCGCATCGATGATTTGCAGAAAGCGGTCGATGAGATCTGCAGCGATGAATGGCGCGTCACCTGCTCGCCCCATCACAATCACCAGGACACCGCCGAATACGAAGTGACCACCCAACTGTGGTTCGACCAACATCTGAAAGGGAACTTCAAATTTCCCGCGACACCGGATAGCTCTTTGAAACTTAATACCGAGAAGGGAATTCCGATTTTTTCGATCACCCCGGACACTGCTCTGCCGGTTCTTTCCGTTGACATCTATTACTCCCGCCAGGGAGGCAAGAATGGCATGGGAAATACCATCGCCCGCTTCTGGCATCACACGAAAGCCGTCAAAAACGGAGCGACGTGGACCGCGGAGCTTCCGCTGGCTGGCGCGGACCAACCGCTATGGGTCTATGGCAACATCACCTATCCACTGACTAAGCCGGTCTCCGGCGCAGGTTATTATTACCGCACTTATACCTCGGAAATCTTCAATCTCTCTTCACGCATGAGAGTTGCCACTGCCGAACAACTCCAAGCCGCCGGAGTCCGTGACGCTCCCACGCCTTCGCTCCTCATCGAAAGCTTTGAGGGGGATTGGGAAAAAGAATGGTTCAGCTACAAACCTAACGAATGGCCGCGCAAAACTCATAAACTCCATGATCCACAGCGGAAGGTTCCGGCAGAAGCAAAACTCGCTATCGACGTTCATTCGGAAAATGCGAATCGCCTCGTCATCGGAATCGATCAACTCGCGGCGCAGGTGGATTTGAAGGGCGGGGCGGATTGGCAGACGCTGGTTCTATCGGCGGGCGATTTCAAAGACGCCTCTGGCAAGCCGATGTCCGATTGGACGGGAATCAAGGAGTTCCGACTTTCGGCCAGTGACCGGTTGGTGGTGAAAATCGCGGACAAGGACGTGGTGCTGGAACTGGGTGCCGCTTGGAAAGGACCAAATCCAAAGTTCCGCAACCTTCGCTGGCTCCAACTCTAACAAGCCGCGTGTCGATTTCCATGAATATCGCACTTCCATTTCTCAAGTCGAAGGCAGCTTTGCATCTGGCGGTCTCGGTTGGGTGCATGACTTTCAGTTGGGCTCAGGTCGCTCCGATTCATTCCATGATGCCGCAGGTCAAGGATCACACATCGATGGGCTGGGCGGAGGGCTTTCCGGGAATCCTGCCAGATGCTCCGTGGAATCGACTGATCCAAACTGGCAACTACTCGATGGCTTTAAACACCACGAATCTGCAAATTTCCCATCTGGGGCCTGCTATTGCTGCTGAACTTCCCTCACCGGCGGAACTGGAACTCACCCTAACGGCCGATGGCAAAACCTATCATTGCCGCGAAGGTGGCAAATGGAGCCGCTATACAGGCCCACGACTGATCGAGTCCGGGCGTTTCATGCAGCGCGCTGATGTCACGGACCTGGTTTTTAAGTCAGCAGCTGGCGAAAGATTGAATGTCGAGGCGCGCTTCGAAACCGTGGCCTGGGCTGACCGTCTGGCACTCATCCTCGCTGCCCGTCCGGGCTTGCAATCGATCCAAGCGGGTGAGGCATCGTTTGGGAAAATCGGCGGCGGCTTTGGATTGGATGGGACGAATCATCTCGAAATTCCCCACGATCCAAGTCTCGATCCCGAGCAATTCACCGTGGACTTGTGGGCATTCATTCCCACGGATCACGGCACCAACTGCTGGCTGCTTTGCAAGAATCATCACGAAGCGGCCGAGGGCAACTATGGCATCACCTTCGTCAATGGCACCGCACGCGCCGTGATGAACATCGGAGGCGGCTCCGCCAACACGTTCGCCGTGGATGCCCCGCGCAATCAAGTGAAGGCGGACGCGTGGAATCATCTCGCGATCAGTTACGATGGAGCAACTCTGCGGTTGTATGTGAATGGCGCGGAAGCCGGGGCAAAAATGATCGGGCGCAAGCGGGTGCCAGGAAAGCAGGGTCTCGCGATCGGACGCCGCCAGGACAACTCAGGCAATGGCTATCATTTCCGCGGAGTCGTGGATGAAATCCGCTTCCATGATCGCGCCTTAAAGTCTGAGGAAATCCGCCAGATTTTCGCCAAGCCAGAAGAGCCCTCGTCGCAAACCAATTCAGTTAGAGCGTGGGCATTCCGTGCGGACGGCCAGGCAGCTGCCACAAGGCCCAGCGAGCAGTGGAAGAATGGCTCGATGGAAATCAAACTCACCA
>JBILPN010000241.1:0-5942 GCA_044373865.1 Luteolibacter sp.
CGTATTGTTCACTCCAAAATGCAATGAAACCACAACCCCGAGGAACCGGATGCGTTAATTGCGCTCGTCCGGATCAGTGGGGGGCGTCGTCCGGCCTTCGGGTCGGGCGGCCCTATCCCGGAAACAATCGGACAATTCCTCGATGCTGGCATCGTGGTGGAATCCGCCGAATGAATCACCCTGAAGTGCTAGGAAGGGCTGAACGTCTTGGAGTGATCTCCGACACTCCGTTCGTTCCCACGAGTCCTCCGAATTTGGCCACTTGACCGGGAAAATCACGCTGGTTATCGTCAATGAATGGAAGAGCGCGACGAGCTGAAGATCGATGATTTCCCATGCGGGGGATACAGCTCGGACAAGCTGTTGCCAGTGGTTTATGAGGCGCTTCGCCGATTGGCAGCCCAGTGTTTGAGCAGGGAATGGGGCTCGAACCAGACGCTTCAGCCCACGGCACTGGTTCATGAAGTGTGGCTGCGCGTGCGCTCGGAAGACGCTGATCTCTGGAAAAACGAAGGTCACTTTTTTGGTGCGGCGGCTCACGCGATGCGGCGGATTCTGGTGGAGCGTGCCCGCTACAAATCCGCCGCCAAACGAAAGTCCCCGACCGAGGTGGAGATATTCCAGGGGGATTGGTATGAGAATGACGATCACATCCTCATGATTCATGACTGTCTCAGCAGTTTGGAAAAGACGGATCCCGAATCGGCGAATGTCATCCTCCTGAAATTTTACGCCGGGCTCAACAACGGGGAAATCGCCCGAATCACGGGAAAAGGCGTTCGCACGGTGGAACGCCAATGGATGTTTGCGAAAGCCAAGCTCTATAAACTCATCGTCGCGGACTCGGAAAGCAATCGGGCATCCGGCGTTTGAGGAAGTTGTCGGTAAAAACCCCGAATCCCGAATCATGAACGGAACCGAAACCAGCGAAATGGATTCCGCTATCTATCAGGCAATTCTTTCCCTGGAGGGGGAGGAGGCCCGTCGTCATTTTCTGGATCGGATCTACCCGCCCGGCGATCCGGCGAAGGAAGAGATGGTGAAGCTGGTCGAGGCATCGGAGGCGACCGCAGAGTTCTTCTGCGACGCGAATGATCACCGAACGCAAGTTGCAAGGGAAGTCATCATCGATACCTCGGGGGGCAGCGAGGGTATGGGCGAGTTGGTGGGCATCGAGGAAGAGAAACCGGGGTCGCAACTAGGCCGCTATCGTGTCATCGAACGCATCGGAGAGGGCGGCTCCGGGGTGGTTTACGAGGCCGAGCAGGAGCAACCGATCCGCCGACTTGTCGCAGTCAAGGTCCTGAGTCACGGAACGGACTCGAAATGCATCATCGCGCGCTTCGAGTCCGAGTGTCAGGCGCTCGCAATGATGGATCACCCGGGTATCGCCAAAGTGCTCGATGCCGGAACCACGGAAGGCGGACAGCCGTTTTTCGTGATGGAACTGGTGAAAGGGGAAAGGATTTCCACCTATTGCGATCATCATCATCTCACCATCCGGGAACGGGTCGATCTGTTCATTCAAGTCTGCAACGCAATTCAGCACGCCCACCAAAAAGGGATCATTCACCGCGACATCAAGCCATCTAACATCCTTGTCGTCCACGGGGTGGATGCCAGTCACTCGCCTAAAGTCATCGACTTCGGCATTGCGAAGGTCACGGGGTCCCAGCGGCTCGGAAACCAGACGGTTTTCACCTCGCACGACGAGTTTTTCGGGACTCCCGTCTATGCGAGTCCAGAGCAATTCGACATGACCCGCCTTGACACCGATACCCGGGCTGACATTTACAGCCTGGGCATCCTCCTCTATGAGCTGTTGACGTCCCACACGCCTGTGGCTCCCGACCAGATCCATGGCGTCACCAAATCAAAGCTGCATCGAACGATGCTCGACATGGAGGTTCTCAGGCCGTCGGTCCGCCTAGCGTCCGAGCAGAAACAGGCGCTTGCCGAGATCGCCAAAGTCCGCGGGATGGAGCCGGCCCAGCTTGTCCATGCAATCCGCGGTGATTTGGATTGGATCGTCGTCAAGGCAATCGAGGTAGACCGGGCCCGCCGCTATCAGACGGTCAACAGTCTGGTGATGGACCTTGGACGTTATCTGAGCAATCAAGCGGTTCTGGCGCGGCCGCCCAGCCGCGTCTATCTGATCGGGAAATTCGTCCGGCGCAATCGCCTTGGCGTGGGTCTGTCCGCCACTCTGGTGCTTTTGCTCGTGGCTGCTCTCATGCTGACGACCGCGCTCTACCATAGGGAGCGGCTCGCCCACGATCTCCAACTTCGACTCAAGAACGCTTCCGAGGCGGCCCGCAAGGAAGAGAATCGGCTGCGGATGCAGGCGGTAGCACGTGCCAACGTCTCGCGGGTCGCCATGCTGCTCGACCAGAGGCGAATCGACGAAGCGGACGCGCTGCGAAAAGAATATCCGATTTCGTCGATCGATCCGTCGTTGGAAGCGGCGGCCGTCTTCCGCGCACTGGGCGACTGGAACGCCAAGAACGGGCGGATGGACCAGGCACTGCCCTGTTTCAGGCTCTTGCTGCAGGCGAATCGATTCGATCAACCCGAAAAGGTGCTTCGTGGTATGGACCTGCTGGTGATCGGAGCCGCATTCATCGAGTTCGCGCCTGAGGAATACCAGAGCTACCGGGAGGAGGTTCTGAAAACCTACATGCCCCCGGGAGGAAGAGCGCAGGCCGAGCACCTGTTGAAATTCTGCCTGATTGGCCCAGCCGAGCCGGATGTGTTGGAAAAAATGAAACCCGCCTTTGACGTCCTCGAAGCATACCGCGAATCCGGCTACTCTTGGGAGGCGCTCGTGATAAGCTTGTATTATCTCCGTCGCGGAGACGCCAACGCAGCGATTGAGACGGGCCAGAGGGGGCTCGGCGATCCCTCGATCAAGCTCACCTGCCAAGCCTCGATCCATGCAACGCTGGCGATGGCCTATCGCAACCTCGGCGATGCAGCGGAGGCTGAAAAGCAAATCGAAACCGCAGCCGAAATCCTCGGAAGAGCCGACGGGACGGACTACGTCGCAGGCCAGGCTGTCGAAGCGTGTTGGTGGGATCAGTCGAACGCTAAATCCCTAGTTCGGGAATACCAGCGGAAGTGAGGGCTGAATCAATAAAAAGGAGCTGAGGAAAAAGTTTTTTGGCGGAACCATGAAACGGTTTTCGCACAATCAATGGAAGCTCCTTTTCCCGAGTCCTGAAAATAGCCACCAAACCCTATGAAAAAACCTTTTTTCTCGCCTCCAGTCTTCGTCCCGCCCTGCGGGACTACGACAGGCAAGCCGGCCGACCACCGGCTCTTCTTGGGCGGGCATAGCAACGCGGAACCCCCTCAACGGCCTTCTCCCCCAAACCAATTTCCTAGCAATAATCTAAAGACCCCATGAAACTCCGCATCCTCTCCACCGCCCGCCTCTCCTTCCCACTCGCCACCGCCATCGCGGCGCTGCTTGGTCTATTCGCTACGCCCGCCGCACACGCGGCTGTCCGCACTTGGTCCGGCGGCAATGGCGACTGGCAGACCAGTATTGCCGGCGGGTGGAGCGGAGCTTGGGCCAATGGCGACACCGGCACCTTCAACGGTCCCGGCGGCATCGTGACCGCGAAAAGCGCGATCACGACCGGGAGCGTCGCGCTGGCGTTCACCGCCGGCAATTACGCCCTGCAGTCCGACGGCGCGACGGTTCGCGTCGTCACCTTGGGCAACGAAACCGTCACGCTGGGCAATGGCGTCACCACGACCATCGGATCAAACGTCACACTCTCTCGCGCCGCTGCCCTAGCTTTTGATGGCAATAGCACAGCAACCAGCACGCTGAACATCAACTCCGGCGGCAAGGCGACCAACAGCGGTGCTGCGTTCACCATCAAAGAAGCCACGGCCAACGTGAATACGGATGGGACCATTCAAACCGACTCCAGCCTCGTGGTGGGCAACACCACGGACGGGGCGACCTTGAATGTGCTGGGCGGCACGGTGACTCTGGGAACCGGAAACGCAGGCGCCATGTTTGCCCTTGGCAATACCGCGGCCAATTCCCCCACGGTCAATTTTAAGATCACGGGTGGCAGCCTCGGGTTTGCGGACGCAGGGGACCCTCTCGCACACAGCCTTCGCGTCGGCCCGCTAACTCCCGGGGTCGGGGTCGTGACAGCCGTTATTGATCTTGAAGGCGGTGTCGTGACGGTGCGCGGGGTCTATGAAAGTTCCAGCACTTACAGTTCCACAATCAATTTCCATGGCGGCACCCTCAAGGCTCTCACCACCAGCTCCGATTACCTCAGGGTGGACAATGTCTGGATCAAGTCGGGGGGGGCGATCTTCGACAGCAACGGCCATTCCGTCACTGTTACCAAGGGCCTGCTCACGGACCTTGGTTCCACCGGTGGCGGACTGACCTTGAACGACACCGCCACCACCAAAGGCACGCTGACCCTTACCGGCGCGTCCATCACTTACACCGGGCCCACGCTCGTCAGCGCTGGCAAACTGGTGGTTCCCTCCACGCACGCGGGCACAGGCGCTGCCACCGTCAGCGCCAACGCCACGCTGGGCGTGGCTGTTTCGGGCACCAGTCAGTGGCAGCCGGCCTCGCTCTCGCTTGCCGATCCCTGCACGTTGGAATTCAACAACGTGCAGAACCCCGGCACGACCACCGTGCCGCTCCTGCCTGGGACGGCCGTGGGGCCGGTGGCCAACGTGACCGTTAATATCAAGAGCATCACGGGCACGGTGCTGGTCGGCAACAGCTATCCGTTGCTGGGTCAAGTCAGCGCCACCACCGGTTATACGCTGGGCACGCAACCGGCGGGCGTCACCGGCAGTTTGGCGGTCAGCGGCACCACGCTAGTTTATGTCGTGGATTCAGCGGCCGACCTCTGGACGGGCGCGGACGTCACCAATCCGACCTTCTGGGACATCTCCACTACCACGAACTGGACTGGCAAAGCGTTGATCAACACGCCGGCGGGCAGCTACGCAGAGGGCGACAATGTGCGCTTTGATGACACCGCCACACCGGCTTCACCAGTTACCGTTGCGATTCAAACTGCGGTGGCACCCGGCAGCATCATCTTCACCAACAGCAGCGCCAAGAATTACACCGTCAACGGCTCCTTCGGCATCGGCGGCAGCGGCACGCTGACCAAGAACGGCTCTGGCACCCTAACCCTCGGCACTGACAATAGCTACTCCGGTGCGACCACCGTCAATCAGGGCACCCTGTCGATTACCCACAACAACGCGCTGGGCAACAACGCCGGGGCCACCACTATCAGCCCCACGATCTCTGGCAACGCTAACCTCGTCTTGAATGGCGCCGCCGCAGACCTGACGGTCGCCGAGAACATCAACTTCATTTCCACTTCAACTTTGCGCGCCAGACTGGAGAACACCAGTGCCTTCAACCACGCCCTGAGCGGCAGCATCAATGTGGACAGTTCGGCAGCGGGTGCTATCACGGAGTTCAATGCAGAAACCGCCGGCTCTATCAACCTTAGTGGCGACATCACCGGAAGCGTCGGTGCGGGTGGCTCATTCTTCATCCGCGGCCGCACCTTAGGCGTAGGCGGCGTCATCAAGGGCAATATCACCCTGACCGGCGGTGGCCTCACAAAGACTGACAGCGGGACCTGGACGATTGGCGCCTCCGGCAAGACCTACAGTGCGCCCATGATAACCGCGAACCAAGGAATCTTGAAGATGGGGGCGGACAACTACTTGGCATCCTCGCCCATATTATCGATGGGTAATAGCTCTGGAAGTGTCGGCACTTTTGACCTCAATGGGTTCAGCCAGACGGTAGGGGGCATCACCAACGGGACTGGTGCTGGTCAGACAATTACGAGCAGTGTCGGCACGCCTGTTCTGACCGTGGACAATCCTAGCAATTACGCGCCCGCTAACACAATTTTGACCGGCTC
>JBILPN010000242.1:0-5924 GCA_044373865.1 Luteolibacter sp.
ATCGGAAATTCCTTCTTTCGAGCTGGTTTACTTCGACCCCAAGGATCAAGCCTACAAAACCGCCGCAACCGAGCCGATCGCTCTCCAAATGCTTCCCGGCGCGGTTCCCAGTCCGGGCTTGGGCAACGCCGAGGCGCTGGCGATCCCCTTCGAGCGCATGACGGACATCCTAGCGGTGCTGCAACCAGCGCAACTCACCACCCCGGCCACCACGGCAAGCGGCCCATGGCTTGGCCACTTGATCGGTGGAGTCCTCGCTCTCGCACTGATCATCAAGGCGTTCTGGATGCGCTACTCTCCGCGCCTCCATCGCGACCCTACCCGCACGGCACGGCTCCACGAGCTTCGCGCCTTGGAGAAATCCACTCCGGACGACGCGGAGTTTTTGAAATCCGCGGGCAGCTTCATTGAGCGTCAACTCGCGAATGAAACGCACCCGGAACTCCTCGCGATCCTCGCCGAGCGCGACTCGGTCTGCTTCCGCAATGAACGACCGAACTCGTTTCTCAAGCCGGAACGCCGCAAGGAAATTCTAAAAATCCTGCAAAAGGCGGCGCTCAGTCTGGTCCTGCTAGCCGGCCTTCAGTTGGCTCCGCCTCTCCACGCCTCGGAAATCGCCGATCAAGCCATGGAGGCTTATCAAACGGCACGCTACGAGGATTCGATCAAGCTCTGGCTCAGTGCCGGAAATTACGCGGAGCTCTCGGCCGACACGCTCTACAACATCGGAAATGCTTGTTACCGCTCAGGCTCGGCCGGGCACGCGGCTCTGTATTTCCGCCGCGCGCTCCACCGCGATCCCACGCACGCGGAAGCTCGCCAAAACCTCCGTTTCATCGAGCGCAAATACGGCGCGCTCACCATCCAACGCCCGGATTATCAACACGCACTGGCTCGCTTCTCACTCGCAACCTGGCAAGCCATCACTTGGAGCGGCCTCTGGCTTCTGATCCTCGCTTTGCTGGTTTTCCCCGCAACTCAACGCGGCCACCGCCTCCGCCTTGCCGCCGGCGCCGCTCTGATTTGCTGCCCGCTCGTCCTCGCCACGGGCTGGATCGGCTGGCATTGTTTCCCGAATGACGCCGAATTTGCGGAAGCGCAGAACCAAGCGGTCATCATCACTGAAAATGTCACCGTCCACACCGACGCCGCTCGCACGGCCCCGGAGGTCATCGACGCTCCTCCCGGCTCGCTGTGCGAAATTATCCACCAGTCCGGCCGCTGGGCCTACATCGCCTTCGCCAGCCAAACCCGCGGATGGGTCCCGCTCGAGGCGGTCTCTCGCATCATCCCCGACGGGAATCCTCAAGCCCCAAAATTCCGCAAACCGAAGGCTGACGGGAAGTCCGCTTGATCCGCCGCGCCCCGGAATCCCCCGATTCCATCGCGCTGTGGAAAAATTAACCTAGCCGCCACCGGTTCTCACCGATTAGACTCCCGCATGCAGTGCCCTTACTGCCTCTCCCCCCTCACCCCCACCGCCGCTGAATGCCCCAGCTGTCGGCTCACTTTCCCCAGGACCAGCGTCCTGACCGGGGCGATCCCGCGCTTGCTGCCATGCGTCGCTGACACGACCTCGCTCCTCTCTCACTCAAGCCAAGCGAGCTTGAAGAAAAGGATTCTCAAAATCCAACGCCGCTTCCCACAACTCATTCTCCAAGTCGTGGTCCACCGTTTCCCCGCGGATCATCCATTCGGCATGCACGCATTCTGGCTCTTCAACGCCGGAAACTTCGCCGGCCACAGCCGCCGCGGAAAGGACAACCACAGCATCCTCATCACCCTCGATCCAAGCCGCGCGGAAGCCGCCATCAGCCTCGGATACGGCTTGGAATCGTTTTTAAACCCGGAATCACTCGACGCGATCCTCGACCTCGCCAGCCCGGCATGGCTTAAAGCAAATTGGGCGGATGGCCTCAAAATCGTCCTGGAAAATTTGGAATCTCTCATGGAATCCTCCGCCACTCCGGACATCTCAGCCCCAACGCACGCGTCTGAATTCTAAATTCGCACAAAGATCGGCGCTTTTCGCACACACCCTGTTTGACAATTCCCATCCACTTCCTCTAGCTTCCCCGCCCCGGCGCTGAAGCCGGCCCAATTTACCATGAACATTGTTGTCGAGAAGTTGCCAAAGTGCGTCGCCACACTCCGCGTCGAAATCCCTGCGGACACCATCAGCGCGAAACGCGAACGGATCGTGAATAGCTACGCCAGCAAGGCGCGCATCCAAGGCTTCCGCCCCGGCAAAGCCCCGCGCACGATCATCGTGAAGCGCTTCGAAAAGGAAATCACCGAGGAACTCAACGGCGAACTCATCAACGCGGCCTTCGATCAGGCACTTTCGCAAGAATCCCTCAACGTCCTAGACTTCGGCGCGCCGGAGGACATGGTCACTCACGCCGATGGCAGCCTCAGCTTTGTCTCAAAGCTCACTCTCGCTCCCGAAGTCACTCTCCCTGAATATAAGGGAATTTCCGTCACGGTCCCGCCCCTCGCGGTCCCGGAATCAGAGATCGATGCGCAACTCACCGCTCTCCAAGAGCGCTTCGCTGACTTCAAGGACATTGAGGGCCGTCCCGCTGCCATGGGCGACTTCGCGGTGATCGACTACACTTCGACTCTCGAAGGTCAGCCCACCGCAGAGGTGCTCGGAAATTCCGCAGGCTACCTCACCGGTCGCGAGGGCTTCTGGGTCCGCCTCGATGAGAAATCTTTCCTGCCCGGCTTCGCCGAACAACTCGCTGGCGTCTCCGCCGGTGAATCGCGCGACATCACACTCACCCTCCCTGAAGATTTCCCTGTCTCCGATGTGGCCAACCGCGAATTGGTCTTCCAAACCACGGTCAAGGAAATCAAGGAGGCCATCCTGCCTGCTCTCGATGACGATCTCGCAGCCCGCCTCGCCCCTGGCAAAACCATGGATGAAATCCGCGAAATCGTCCGCAGCAACATGGCTGGCGAACGCGATCGCAAAATCAGCGACATGAAGGTGAACCAAATTGTCGCCCATTTCAACTCGCTGGTGAACTTCGAGCTGCCAGAGGAACTCGTCACGCAAGAAACTCAAAACCAAGCGGATGCACTCGTGAAACGCGGCGTGCAAAGCGGCATGAGCGAGGAGGAAATCCAGTCTCAACAAGAGGAAATCATCGCCAACGCAGGCGATCTGGCGGTTTCGAACCTGCGCACCAATTTCATCCTGCAGGAAATCGCTCGCGCGGAAAATATCACCGTGAGTGACATGGAACTCGTGAACCACCTTGCGCAAATCGCCGTCTCTCGCAAGCTTGCCCCGAAAAAATTCATCCGCGACATGCAGCGCCAAGGCCGCCTCAGTAGCATCCGCAGCTCGATGAACATCGGCAAGACCATTGACTTCCTAGTCGAACAGGCGACTGTAGTGGAATCCGAAGAAACAAGCCTCGAATGACTCACTTTCAATCTCCAACCATGAGCTCCTCCGCCCCGCGCAACAGTTATTACGTGCCCGTCGTGATCGAGCAGGACGCGCGCGGCGAGCGCTCGTTCGACATTTATTCACGCCTCCTCAAGGACCGAATCATCTTCATCGGCACGCCGATTGATGATTTTGTGGCCAACTCGGTCATCGCTCAGTTGCTGTTTTTGCAAATGCAGGACCCGAAGAAGGATATCCACATTTACATCAACTCCCCCGGCGGATCGGTCACCGCAGGCTTGGCAATGTATGACACGATGCAGTTCCTCACCTGCGACGTGAACACTTACTGCATCGGCATCGCCGCCTCCATGGGCTCGGTGCTCTTAACCGCCGGAACCAAGGGCAAGCGCTTTTGCCTGCCGAACTCGCACGTGATGATTCACCAAGTTTCCGGCGGTGCGCAAGGCACGGCCTCGGATGTGGAGCGAACCATCGGATTCATGTTCAACCTGAAAAAACGCCTCAATGGCATCCTTGCCTATCACACGGGCAAGACCATCGAGGAGGTGGAGCGTGATTCGGATCGCGACAATTACATGCCTGCCGAAGTCGCTGTCGCTTACGGACTTGTCGATAAAGTCTTGGAGAGCCGGAAGCAACTTCCTGACGTCGTCGCCGCTGCAATTGAGGAGCCGAAGTCGGATCAATAAGCTCACTCACGTTTCTTCTTTCACATTTTCCAGAACCCCGACCCCCACTCCTGATTCTATGGCGCGCGCGTCCAATTTAACGATGTGCTCTTTCTGCGGAAAGAGCCACTCCGAGGTAAAAAAGCTCATCGCTGGACCCGGCGTTTACATCTGCAACGAGTGCATCGAGGTGTGTGGGAACATTCTGGAAAAGGAAATCGGCTCCAACACGGCGCCAAAGGGCAAATCAGTCGCTGACAAACCCGGCTTCAAAGTCCCCACCCCTTCTGCAATTCTTGCAAAGCTCAATGAGTTTGTGGTCGGTCAGGAGAACGCGAAAAAGGTGCTGTCGGTCGCTGTTTACAATCACTACCAACGGCTCCGCCAAGATCAGGCGAAGCTTGGCCCGGAATTCAAGGATGTGGAAATTGAAAAGTCCAACATCATGCTGCTCGGTCCCACCGGTTCGGGCAAGACCTTGCTCGCACGCACGCTGGCACGCGTGCTGGATGTCCCTTTCTGCATCGTCGACGCAACGACTCTCACGGAGGCGGGATACGTCGGCGAGGATGTGGAGAATATCATTCTCCGCCTCCTCCAAGCTTCGGAATTTGACGTCTCTCGCGCGGAACGTGGAATCATCTATGTGGACGAAATCGACAAAATCGGCCGCAAAACGGAGAACGTCTCCATCACCCGCGACGTCTCAGGCGAGGGTGTCCAACAGGCGCTGCTGAAAATCCTGGAAGGCACGGTCTGCAATGTCCCACCACAAGGCGGACGCAAGCACCCGCAACAGGAATACATCCAAGTCAATACGGAGAAAATCCTCTTCATCGTCGGCGGTGCTTTTGTGGGCCTCGAGGACATGGTCCGCCGCCGCCTCGGCAGCAATACGCTTGGCTTCCACGCCGATGCAACCCGCGTGGATCTCGACGATCCCGCCACGAATCTCTTGGAAAAGGTGCAACCCGAGGACCTGCTCCACTTCGGACTCATCCCAGAATTCATCGGACGCATTCCCGTCATTTCCTCGCTCCGCAAGCTTTCTGAAGATGAACTGATGTCGATCCTCACCGAGCCCAAAAATGCTTTGGTAAAGCAATATGGCAAGCAGCTCGCGATGAATGACGTGAAACTGCGTGTCACTCGCGACGCTCTCCGGGCCTTGGCTGAGGAGGCGGTCCGCCGTGGCACCGGCGCGCGTGCCCTGCGCTCGATTTTCGAGAAAATGATGCTCGATGTGATGTTCGATCTACCTTCACGCGACGACGTGGAGTCGGTCACCATCAACCGCCAAGTCGTGACTGGCGAGCGCCCGCCCAACATCCGCCGCAAGCGCGCGGATCAGGACGCCGCTTGAAACGCCAGCGCTCATCATCCACAGGACAAGGTTCCCCCACCACCGCTCGCCGCTCACAGGGCTTTGCGAATCTCGGGCTAGGCACTCATCCGCTACGGAACTAGGGATTTCATCAATCGTCTCGGCCGTGGTTTCTTGATGGACGCAAATTGCTCGTTTCACGCAAGTTGTGTCGAATCAGCACTTGATTCATGCGCCAGTCAGCTCTAGTGGTATGAGGTTCCGTTGCATTCTGTGCATGGAACCCAACCAACAACCGAATAACAACACTATGCAAATCGTAAAATTCATCATCATCGCCGCTGCAGCATCATTCCTCGCCGCTTCTTGCTGCCCGAATGCCGCCAGCCCAGCACCCGCACCAGTGCAGTCCTCGAAGTAATTTCGTTTCTCCTCAATACCCGGCTCGCTCCCATGGACGGCCGGGTATTTTTGTATCCACGCATCTCTTGTCGCCCGGAGAATGCGC
>JBILPN010000243.1:0-5900 GCA_044373865.1 Luteolibacter sp.
GTCAGTGAGACTGGGCTTGGCGTTGCGATCATGGATCGATTGCGTCGTGCCTCCACGCGTGTTTGAGGGAAATCCGAGGCGCGCGTGATGTGGAATGGTTGAAATTCGGTCATTTCCCGAGTGATGACTGCCGAATCGCGAGGGTTTTACGTTTTGACTATGCAGAGGATGGGATCAGGATTGGAATTGGCCACCGAATTTCACCCGTCATGATCAAAGCCCAAGCAATCACCTTCGCGTTCGCAGTTTCGGCGTTCGCCCAACAAGCGGATTGGGAAAACCAAGCGGTTTTCCGAATCAACAAAGAGGCACCGCGTGCCACCTCGATGCCATTTCCAAGCAAGGATGAGGCGGCAGCCAAGGCGCGGTTGGAGTCGCCGTGGTGCCAACTCCTGAATGGGAATTGGAAATTTCATCACACAGGCAACCCGGCGGGTCGCCCGTTGGGATTTGAATCTGCCGAATTTGACGACTCGCAATGGAAGGAGATTCCGGTGCCGTCGAATTGGCAATTGCACGGATACGGCGCACCACTTTACACGAATATCACCTATCCTTTTGCAAAAAATCCGCCGCGGGTGATGGATGAACCGCCGCAGCATTTCACGAATTTTCCGGTCGAGAACCGCAACCAAGTTGGATCGTATCGGCACAAATTCACCTTGCCGGAAGCTTGGAGCGGGCGCCGCACGACCCTGACATTCGGTGCGGTGGATTCCGCATTTTATCTTTGGATCAACGGGAAAAAAGTCGGCTATTCGCAGGATTCGCGCACCCCTGCGGAATTCGACATCACTTCGTATCTTCAAGCGGGCGAAAATTTACTGGCTGTTGAAGTCTATCAATACTCCGATGGTTCATATCTTGAGGATCAGGATATGTTTCGTCTATCCGGAATTTTCCGGGATGTGTATCTCCAGTCATCCGGGATGCTTGAGCTCAAGGATTTTTGGATTAAAGCAGGTCTTGCTGACGACTTGACGAGCGGCACGCTTTCCTTCGCTGCCAGTCTCGCAAACCATGGTAAAGTTCCGGCGGAGGCGAGTGCGACGCTGACACTCACCGCAGCCGATGGAATCGTGACGACTTTTCCACCCATTGCGGTGACGATTCCGGCGGTGGGCAGCACTGAAAAATCAGTGGATTTCCCTTCCATCCCCGGGGTAAAGGCATGGTCTGCCGAGACACCAAATCTATACAACTATCATATCACGCTCAGCGACAAAGCGGGCAAGGAAATCGCGCACCACGCGGGTAAGACCGGTTTCCGCCGGAGTGAAATTAAGAACGGCCAGCTTCTGGTGAATGGACAAGCAGTCCTGATCAAGGGCGTGAACCGCCATGATCACCATCACGTCACCGGACACTATGTGAAGACATCTGACATACGCGCCGATCTTTTGCAGATGAAGCGTGCAAATATCAATTCTGTCCGAACCGCGCATTACCCTAACGATCCAGCCTTGCTTGAGCTATGTGATGAGCTGGGATTTTACGTGGTGGCGGAGGCTAACATTGAGTCGCATGGCATGGGTTACAATGCTGAGTCGTTGGCGAAGGATCCCTCGTGGTTTGAGGCGCATCTTGATCGGATCAAAAATTTGGTTGAGCGTGATAAAAACCATCCGAGCGTGATCATGTGGTCGATGGGCAATGAGGCGGGCGACGGTGAGAACTTCGTAAACTGTTCAGCCTGGATTCGCCAGCGTGATCCGTCCCGTCCGATTCACTATGAGCAAGCGGCCCATCAACCCCATGCAGATTTGTTTTCGCCAATGTATGCCACCATTGATGGTTGCGAGAAATATTGTCGCAGTGAGGAGAAAAAGCCGTTGGCGAGCCAGCGACCGCTCATCCAGTGTGAATACAATCATGCGATGGGCAATTCCTCGGGAAATCTGATTGATTACTGGAACCTCATCCGCAGAGAGCGCCTGTTTCAAGGAGGCTTCATTTGGGATTGGCGCGATCAAGGCCTGCTTCATTTCAAGCATAAGATCGGAGATGTCGAGGATCGCTCGGGCAACAAGCATTCGGTGAGACTGCTAGGTTCCTTGTCTGCGACTGAAGGATTGTATGGTGGGAGCGCGGTCGTCGATGCCTCCGAAAAGTTCGATCTGACAGGGAGTTTGAGTTTGGTTGCTGAGTTGCGGTTAAACAACACGGGTTCCAGCATGGGTGGGCAGCCAATTCTAGGGAAAGGTGATACGGCGTATTCCTTGAAAGTCACGGAGGGCGGAAACAACTTGGAGTTCTTTATTCATTCCGGAGGAACTTGGCACAATGTTTCTGCCAGGTTGCCGGAGGATGCCGCCTCGAAATTCCACCAATATGCCGGGGTGTATGATGGCAAAACGCTCGCAATTTACATCGATGGAAAGCTTGCGGCGAGCAAAGAATGCAGCGCTGTGGTTTCGACGAATCCGTTTGAGTTCGCCGTTGGTATTGATACCGAAGAGAGCGCACGCCGCTTGAATGGTGTTGTGCGGCGGGCGGCGGTTTATTCCCGTGCGTTGAGTGCAGCGGAAGTGGTGAGTTTGCCTGCGGATGCCGAGTTGATGTTAGATTTCCTGAAAGATGCGGAGAAGCCAAAAACCCAGCGCTTCATTGCGTATGGCGGTGATTTCAACGATCGGCCGACGGATGTTTCATTCTGTGGAAATGGATTGGTGACCGCCACGCTTGCCCCATCTCCGCAGTTTGATGAGGTGAAGAAAATCTATCAAGATATTCATACTTCAGCGGAGGATGTGAGCACGCCCAATCTAAAGCTGCGTGTGCACAACGAGTATTTCTTTAAAGATGTGAGTGAGGTGCGTGCCTCTTGGAAACTGATGAAAGATGGAGAGGCGGTTGCGGAGGGGCTTCTGAATCTTCCGCCGATCGCGGCTCAGCAGCACGCGGTGGTTGAACTTGCCACTGGGCATGAGCCGTCGGCGGTGGGTGAGTATGTTTTTCGAGTCCGCTATGATCGGATTGCTGCGAATGCGTGGCACCCTGCGGGCATGCCGATCGCTTGGGATGAGATGGTCCTGCCATGGGGGGCGCGGAAAGTCGCGGACGCGCTCGCCTCCGAGCAGGCAGCAAGTTTCAGCGAGACCGATCGGGAAATCACCCTGCGTGGAGGAGATTGCGTGGCGGTGATTGGGAAAACCCAAGGCTACTTGAGTTCGCTCAAAGTAAAAGACCGCGAGCTTCTGCGTGCGCCACTGCGACTGAATTTTTGGCGGCCAACCACAAACAATGACGAGGGAGCGAAGCTCAATCACAAGCTTAAGATCTGGCAATATGCGGGTGCCCGCGCGACTGCGGAAAAAGTCACGGTCTCGCAAGATGGCAAGGATGTTGTCGTCATCGTTGAACTTGCGATTCCTGCGAATCAGAGCGCAGCGACTCTTCGCTATCGCTTCACGGGCAAGGGGCAGCTGGAGCTTGCCAGCGAATTCCGCCCTGGCAAAGAATTGCCGACGATTCCGAAGATTGGGTATCAGTGTGAAATGCCAAGTGATTTGATTCAGTGGAAATGGTATGGCAAAGGTCCCCATGAGAACTACACCGACCGCATGGCAGGTGCGTGGACGGCGGTGCATGAGGGGATTGTGCCATTGCTATTCCATCGTTATCTCGACCCACAAGATGCGGGAAATCGCACGGAGATCCGGTGGGCAAGTCTGATGAATCCAGCTGGAGGAGGCAGTCTGCGAGTGGATGCCACGGGAGAAAGTTTACTGGAGATGAGTTGTTATCCTTGCGCTGCCACGGACATCGCCTTGGCGATGCATGCGACGGAGATTCCTCGGCGTGATTTCCAAACGGTGAATTTGGATTATCGCAATTCCGGATTGGGCGGCACCGACTCTTGGGGTGCATTGGCGTTGCCGAAGTATCGGATTCCGCCGAACAAGGTCTATCAATGGTCATTCCGATTGACCGCATCTGAAGCCGCGCCGATGGCACCCGCGCAACTCCGTGGGCGCTGAGCGAAATCTGAACTGCCTTGGAGCGCCTGCTCCAAGGCGATTTTCGATTCGCCCTGTGTTGAAATTGAGGTAGTTCAGTGACGCAGCGCCAGGTCGATGGCAGACACGGCATGGTCAATTTCAGCTAGGCTGCTAGAAAGTGGTGGCATTAGAACCAGCGTGTCGAGAATTGGCCGGGTGAGCAGGCCATGAGCGCGTGCGGCTTGACAGACGGCCTCGCCGAAGCGTTCAGCCACTGGGAACTTCACTCCATCCGCGCGGCGAAGTTCGATTCCGGCGATGAAACCGCAGGTGCGGATTTCGTGGATGCATGAGTGACGTGATTGCAGGTTGGCAAGGCTTTGGTGAAGGTGTTGAATTTTCTCTGGCAGATGCGTCAATGTCGCCTCGTTCGAGAAGGTGTCGAGATTTGCGAGGGCTGCTGCGCAAGCGAGTGGATTGGCCGTGTAACTGTGGCCGTAGTAGAAGGTCCGTTCTGGCGCGCCAAGGAATGCGTCGTAAATTTTCCCCTGCGTGAGGGTCGCGGCAAGTGGTAGATAGCCGCCGCTGAGTCCTTTTGCCAGGCAGAGAAAATCTGGAATCACCTGTTCCTGTTGACAGGCAAACATGCTGCCGGTGCGGCCGAACCCAGTCATGACTTCGTCAAGAATCAGGTGGACGCCGTGTGCGTCACACCAACTCCGCAGGGCGGCGAGCATGCCGCTTGGCCAAGGGCGCATCTCGTTGACTCCTTGAATGAGCGGCTCGATGATCACGGCGGCGATATTCGCGGTGGGAAGACCTTCAAGATCAGCTAGGGAATTGACGTGCTGGACAGGAAATCCCGTTCCGCGGAAGCGTTCGAAAAAGCGTCCAACACCGCCAAGCGACGCCGCGCCGAGAGTGTCGCCATGATATCCATTGGAAAATGCGATGAAATTTTGTCGTTCGGGTTCCATGCATTGTTGGCGATACTGAATGGCCATTTTCAAAGCGCATTCGATGGCGGTTGACCCGTCATCGGAGAAAAAAACGCGGGTGAGCGTGTCGGGCGGGAAAAACTGGCAAAGGCGCTGCGCGAGTTCGCCCGCGAGTGGGTGGGTAAAGCCAAGGAATGAGGAATGACAAATTTTTTCCAATTGCTGTCGGATTGCCGCATTGATCTGCGGGTGGGCGTGGCCATGAATGTTGGTCCAGATGGAAGAGTTTCCGTCGAGATAGCGGCGGCCCTCGGAATCCCATAGCCAAGATCCTTGGCCGTGCGTGATCACGATCGGTTCGTGTCCCGGCGCGCACCACTCGGCTTGGCGGGTGAATGGGTGCCAGCAGTGGGCATGATCAGCTTGGATCCATCGGCGGGTGTCATCTCGCATCGGCGCGAGTATTGATGGATTCTTGCGGGCTTCAATATCGCAGTTGGTGGAAGGCTGGTTCTTTGATGCCCGTGAAATTGCGGGCGAATGCCGGGGAATGCGCCGGTGAACTTGAATTGCGTGCCAAGTTGTTGTATCTGTCTCTCCTTCAATTCTTAGAAGTCGTTTTCCCCTCCAAAAATTTCATGAAACCTTTCCAATCCCAAGACTGGCACGCAAAGACTGTTGAGGAAGTGACCGAGCGACTCGAGTGCGCGCTGGGGTCCGGTCTTGAGCCGGATGAAGTCGTCCGTCGGCGACGTGATTTTGGGCTGAATCAAATGACGCCGGCGGCACGAAGGCCTGGTTGGCTGCGGTTCTTGATGCACTTCAATCAATCGCTGGTCCACATGTTGTTAGTTGCGACACTGATTTCGGCATGGCTTGGAGAATGGGTGGATGCGGCAGTGATTTTTGCGGTGATTTTGATCAATGCGGTGGTGGGGTATTTGCAGGAATCGCGAGCGGAAAAGGCGATTGAAGCGCTGGCGAAAATGGTGGTGACCGAGGCGAATGTGCGGCGCGCAGG
>JBILPN010000244.1:0-5882 GCA_044373865.1 Luteolibacter sp.
ATCAAACACCGCAGGCTCGATGTATTCCACGACCGGCAAGTGTTTTTGGGTTGGGCGGAGGTATTGACCGAGCGTGAGAACGCTGACGTCATGGGCGAGCAAGTCGTCAAAGGCGCGGAGGATTTCCTCACGCCGCTCGCCCAGGCCGAGCATGATGCCGCTTTTGGTTGCGACCTTGCCATTGACCATCGCCTTGGCCTTTTTGAGGACGGTGAGACTGCGTTGGTATTGGGCGCGGGAGCGGACGAGCGGGGTGAGTCGCTCGACGGTTTCCAAGTTGTGGTTAAAAATGTGTGGGCGCGCGTCCATGACCATGGAGAGAGCCCAGTCGCGGTCGTTGAAATCAGGAACCAGGACTTCGATGATGATTTCCGGGTTTGCCTGTCGGACGGCTTCGATGGTGAGTTTGAAGTGCTCGGCTCCGCCGTCGCGGAGGTCGTCGCGAGCGACGGCGGTGATGACCACGTGGCGGAGGTTCATGCGGCGCGTGGCCTCGGCGACGCGTGCGGGTTCGTCGGCTTCGAGCGCGTCGGGCTTGGCGGTTTTCACGGCGCAGAACCCGCAGGCGCGAGTGCATTTATCACCGGCGATCATGAAGGTGGCGGTGCCTTGGCCCCAGCATTCCCAGCGGTTTGGGCATTGGGCTTCTTCGCAAACCGTGACCAATTTCAAGTCCGTGATCAGGGATTTGGTGGACCAGAAAGCCGGATTATTTGGGAGGCGGACCTTGATCCAGGGTGGTTTTTTGTCCCGGTGCAAGGCCGGATCCATCTTCATTTTAGGCCCACAGCTGCTCATAACGGCGGCAAGCTAGACGCCCGTCAGCCGCCGGGGAAGCGGAAAGTGGCTTGTTTCGCGTGGCGAGGGGATTCGCTTAAAAAAGCAGCGACTGTGAGTCGTCAGATCTCTTTGATTTCGAGGGGGCTGCGAGGAGCGCGTCGATGTGTGTGAGGAGGTCTGGCGATGGGATTTCCTCACCATTGAGGATGGTCCGCAGGCGGGAGCGCCACGTCGCGACGCTTTCGCCATGATCGGATGCGAGAGCGGTGGCGACTTGCGTCAGGCGGCCGCTGGCGGCAAGTTGGCGACCGGTGCGTTTGAGCCAAGCCTGAAAATACGGGTCGTTTTTGGGGAATGACACGCGCCAGCCCTGGCGGAATTGAGCGCGTGGGTCAAGAATTCGCTGGGCGGATTCTCAGAGCACGCGTGACCAGAGGACCTTGAGGTAGCGGGATTCCGGGTAGTTTGATAGCGTCGGGTGGTCTGGGCCAGCGCCAGTGCGGTCGAAGGTTTGCAGGCGCTTGTCGCGGCGGTGCGCGGAGCCGATCACAATCCGCTCAAACTCGCCGGCACCGAGTTGGCCGGAGCAGGAACAGGTGACGAAGAGCCCTTCAGGTGCGACCAATTGGAGGGCGAGCTTGTTGAGGTCTGCGTATTTTGCGACGCCTGTTTCGTCTTCGCGGCCATGAATGAATTTTGGCGGGTCGGCGATGACGAGGTCCCATGTGCGGCCGTTTTCAATCATGGTGCGTGCCCAGGTGAAGGCGTCGGCGTGGGTGAATTTCACCTTCGCCGAGTTCAGGTTCGCATTGCGTTTTGCCATGGCGACGGCGGTCTCGTCCAAGTCAACTGCGGTCACCTCGCTTGCCCCTGCGAGAGCTGCGGAGATACCGAAGCCGCCGGTGTAGCAGCAGAGATCCAGGACGCTGCGGCCGGCCGCGAGGGCTCCAAATTTTTTCCGGTTGTCGCGTTGATCGCAGAAAAACCCGGTTTTGTGGCCGCCGGAAAAATCGACTTCGTAGCGGATCCCGTGTTCGCGAATTTTTACCGAGCGCACCGGATCAGATTCCACGCCGCCGAAGCGCGGGATGCCTTCGATGCGGGCGAGTTCTTGATCCACGCCGACGACGACGCGGCGTGTGTCGAAGGATTCGTGGAGGAGCGGAAGCCACTGAGGGAGGCGTTGCCATGCGGCGAGGTTGGTGATTTCCACCGAGAGGACGTCGGCGAACTTGTCTGCGACGATCCCGGGCATGAAGTCCGCGTCGCCATGGATGGCGCGGTAACTGTCGGTTTCCGAGTCGAGTTTGAGCATTTCCCGGCGGAGTTGGGCGGCGCGGCGGATGGCATTTGCGAAGAAAGTCTCGTCCTCAAGGGGGGCGAGCGAGTGGCTGACGATGCGCAGGGGCATCCGGGATTTCGGGTTCCAGAGTCCCCAGCCGAAGGGGGTGCCCTCCTTGCCAAGCACGAGCACGAACGAGCCGGGGCTGGCGTCGCGCGAGACCTCTCCGATCATTTTTGGCCAGATCGAGGGGTGGAAGGTTTGGTATTTAAGTTGGACAGTCGGCACGGCGGAAATACGCCGCAGAAGGGTGGAATTGTCGATGGAGAAGATGGAATTTTGCTGAATCAAGCAGCTCGCAGTGCCTTGTTGCCGCGATGAGTCGGTGGTTAATGAGAGGTGCCGGAGGTTTCGGCGACATTCATTTCATCCGATAAAATCCGCCTCGCACCCGCTGCCGGATTGCTTCAGCTTAGCGCCATGACTCGTTTCGTGATGATGATTGCCGCGCTGACACTGCCCGCCGCGAGCCTTGCCGTGGAGGGGGCGGATGACGGATTTGTCCCGATTTTTGACGGAACGTTCAAGGATTGGGACGGTGATCCCGTTTACTGGCGTGTGGAAAACAGTTCACTCGTTGGCGAGGTGCGAGCGGACACGTTGCTGAAGCGCAACAGCTTCATGATCTGGCGCGGTGGGGAGGTGACGGACTTCGAGCTGAAACTCGAATACCGCGTATCTGCTGAGGGGAATAGCGGCATCAATTATCGCAGTAGCGAGGTGCCAGACGCAAAGTGGGCAATGCGCGGCTACCAAGCGGATATCGACGGCAGGGATCAATGGAGCGGCCAAAATTACGAGGAGCGCGGCCGGACCTTTCTCGCTTATCGTGGCCAGAGCGCAGTCATGAAACCGGGAGCAGGTCCGGAAATTGTTAAGGTTCTGGGTGACCCGGCGGAATTGCAAAAAAAGGTGCGCAAGGAGGATTGGAACGAAATTCACATCGTCGCTCGTGGCAAGCTGTTGCGACATTTCACCAACGGCGTGCTGATGTCGGAGGTGCGGGATGAGGACTTGGAGAAGCGCAGCATGAAAGGTCTGCTCGGGGTGCAAGTCCACACGGGGCCGCCGATGAAAATCGAGTTCCGCAAGATTCGGTTGAAGCGGTTGGATGTTGCGACCGGTGTCCCGTTAGGGAAGTAGGCTAAGCCAAGCGTCGCCCCGCCCCTGTGCATCATCGGCTGCATGTGTCTGAAACGCTGCATCCATCCAGCGAGGATGACGCACCGTATGTGGGTTGGAGCTTGGAGAAGGCTTGCGACCCGCTTGTCAATGTTCTTGGGGCTTTGGGCTTCGTTGAGTCCGGCGCGTCTGAGCTATAGAGCATCCCGATTTATCGATTCGTCGAAAAGGTTGCCGATTCGTCGGAGTGAGTTGGTAGAGGCTTGCTAGGCTGGAAAGTGCGGCCATGGTCCGCGCAACTCATTTTTCACGCTTGTCTCCTCTCGACCGACCATGAAACCAATCTACCCAATCTTCCTCGGCCTTGCCTCCTTGGCTTACGCACAAACGAGTGTGACACTCGATGGTGCCTCTGGCAGCCAGACCTTCAACCTTCCACGCAGCACTGCTGGCGGTCTAACGCTCGGGCTTGGCTTTGAGGTGGAATACCTTGTCATCGGCGGCGGCGGTGCGGGCGGTTCAACTGGGACCACCTCAGATGGGGTGGATGGTACCGGTGGCGGCGGTGCAGGTGGCTTTGTAGAAGGGACGATCTCTCTTACCAATCAATCCTACGCTGTTTCCGTGGGGGCTGGCGGCGCTAATGTTTCGAGAGGTGTTGTGCGAGGCGAAAATGGCGGAAACTCGACTTTCTCAACATTCACTGCAATCGGCGGCGGGGGTGGTGGCGGCTATAGACTCACAGGGAATGCGGGAGGCTCCGGCGGCGGCGGTGGTGGCCGTCTAAGCACAGCGGGTGGTAGCGCAACAAGCGGCCAAGGATTTGGTGGTGGCAGCGCTCAGTCACAAGACAACGGAGGGCAAGCGTCCGGAGGCGGGGGGGGTGGCGCTGGAGCCGCGGGGCAGTCGGGAAATACGTCGGAAAAGGGTGGCGACGGCGGCATCGGTAAAATTTCAACCATTACCGGAGAAAGCGTTTACTACGCGGGCGGTGGTGGCGGTGGTGGAATCAACGCCCAAGGAGGCCCTTTGGACTCCCAAGGTCTCGGTGGTTCTGGTGGCGGAGGAAATGCTGTGCGGACAGGCACCGGGGTTGCGGGGACCAATGGTCTCGGCGGCGGCGGTGGTGGTGTCGGCGACTTCGGCGCGGGCGGCAATGGCGGCTCAGGTGTTGTCGTGGTCCGCTACAAAGGTGCCTCCGCAGGAACCGGCGGAACGGTTGCAGGCGGAACTGGCACGGCTGCGGGCTACACGCTTCATACGTTCACGGCCAAGGGGGCAAGCGCGCTCGATCTTTCCGGTCTTGACCTCAGCACCCGCCTTGGCGCGGTGGAAAATGGTGTGATCTCTGGCAGCGGGGATCTAACTTTCACCGGACCGGGCACGCTCACGCTGAACGCAACGAACACCTACTCCGGAATCACTCGCGTGAATGCCGGGACCTTGGCGCTCGGCAGCAGCGGCTCGATCGGCACTTCGGCCGGTGTTAGCCTGGCATCTGGCGCGCGCTTCAACGTGTCCACGGTGAGCGGCGGTTTCAATCTCGGTGCAACCCAAACTCTCTCAGGTGGTGGCACGATCGCTGGAAACACCACGATTTCCGGAACGCACACACCGGGCTTCAGTCCGGGCGTCCAGACCTTCGAGAACAATCTCAGCTACACCGCCGGTTCGTCCGTCGTCTGGGAGTTGATTGATGACTCGCTGGCTGGTCGCGGAACCAACTACGATGGCATTGACGTTGGTGGAAATTTGTCCTTCAGCGGTGCCACCACACTCACGCTGGATTTCGACCTGGCGGGCAGCGCGGTGGATTGGTCTGATAGCCTTTGGAGCTCGAACATCACTGGCAACACCGGATGGAAAATCTACGCTGTGACTGGCACGATTTCAGGATTCCAAAACCTCCAGCTAGCTTCCATCAACTGGCTCGACGGCCAGGGCGATGCTTTCAAGAGCGCGCGCCCCGATGCGTCGTTCAGCCTGTTTCAAGGGACCGATGGCATCTACCTCAACTACAGCGCGGTTCCAGAACCTTCCGCCGCCTTGTTGGGTGGCTTGGGCATGCTGGCTCTGCTGCGCCGCCGCCGTTGAGTTGCGCGCAAAAAACGATTCTCCCCTCGAACTACCAAACGTCCGCTCGGCATCCACCGGGCGGACAAATTGTAAGAGACAGAAAAAATCAGATTCTTGCTTGCAGTAGGCAGGGGCTGCTCGGCGGCGATTGAGACGGCGATGCGTGCGCGCACTTCCTTCAGGATGTTTGTCACCTGGATCTCGCGCAGCTTGTAAGAGCCTTTCCCGTCCGCGCGGGAATCGCCGTCGAGGAAACGGATGCCGGGGATGCCTGCGGCATGAAGCCGCATCGTGGCATGAGATGGCGACAATCCTTCACTTGCATACTTGTAAATTTATGCAACATGTCCTAATTCCAATGCGTTGATCGTTTCGGACAAACTCTGGATGTAAGCCTCATCATTCTGATACTGGATCAGGTCCCGCATATTGGCCGCTGCTTGTTCGGTTGTTATGCGCCAAACAACGGTGTCCAACTTTGAACCAAAAACGTGCTCCTTGAGTGGCCTCCATGCGCACCAGGGTGCCGCTGGTGGGGTTTGGATTGGCGGATCGAAATCGA